>JBFGFW010000185.1:0-5475 GCA_041579395.1 Sulfitobacter sp. | reverse complement strand
CGAGCTTGAATTCTTCCGCGATGCCGATTTAAGCGGAATCCGGGTTATTATTGCCGAATTGCACCGCCTTATTTATCACCGCCCCGGCATGCGCGAAATTCGGGATGGCATCGCTGCCAAGGGATTTGTCGAGGATAAAGAAGCCTCTGGCCGCGGCGTTTTTGTATTCACCGCGATTTGATCAGACAATACGCCCCCGTATCGAAGACTTGCACCGTGTCACACGAACCGAAGCGCATTTGCATCGTTTCGCCATAATGAGCGCCAAAAACCGTTGACTGCGCCAACTGCCCGTTGCTCGTTCATGTGGAATGTGGCATTTCGGAACGGACATAATTGAACGAAAGTGTTTCGCTGATGACTGATTTCACAGCCCGCCGCATCATGATGGTTGATACGCAGGTCCGTCCGTCGGATGTGACCAAGTTTCCGATCATTGATGCGATGCTGAAAGTGGCACGCGAGGATTATGTGCCCGCCGCTCAGCGCGAGGCTGCGTATCTTGGTGAAAATCTGAACTTGGGGGACGGGCGGATCCTGCTTGAGCCACGCACGCTGGCCAAGATGCTGGACGCGCTGTCGATCACAAATGATGATCTGGTGTTGGATATCGGTTGTGCCTATGGCTATTCCACAGCCGTCATTGCCCATATGGCCGAAGCCGTGGTTGCCGTCGAAGAAGACGAACAGATGGCAAAAGAGGCGCTGGAGACGCTGGCTTCGTCCGACATCGATAATGCCATCGTACACGTGGGACCCCTCGCAGAAGGTGCTTCTAAGCACGGGCCCTATGATGTGGTTATCATTCAGGGCGGCGTCGTAGATCTGCCTGAGGCCATATCGGCACAGCTCAAGGTCGGCGGGCGGATCGCCTGTATCTTCATGGAAGGTGCCTTGGGCGAAGTGCGATTGGGTTATAAGAACGAAAGTGGTATAAGCTGGCGCATGGCATTCAACGCAGGTGCGCCGATCCTGACCGGCTTTGTGCGGGAAAAGGTATTTCAATTCTAATGTGATCAGCTGCCGCAGAGCAGTTTTTCCGAGGCAACATTCATTGACGGAGTTAATGGCATGACGACGACAACAAAACCCAGTGAGGCCGCATTTCGCAAGATTATCGCGGCGACTGTTATTAGTTTTTCGCTATTTTTCCCCGCAGTCGCTACCGCCGAGACCCTCGCTGATGCGTTGGTGGGTGCCTATAACAACTCCGGCTTGCTGGATCAGAACCGCGCCGTATTGCGGGCCGCTGACGAAGATGTGGCAATCGCAAAATCGGCGCTGAAACCCGTTGTGCAGTGGACTGGCGATCTGACCAAGGCCATTGGCCGTTCAGTTTCTGCCGGGTCGGGGTTCGTGCCCGCGGGCACGTCGACCAGTACAAACACGCTAACCACGTCGGTGAATTTGATCGCGTCGCTGCTGCTGTATGATTTCGGCGCAACGCAATATTCGATCGAAGCCGCCAAAGAAACTGTACTGGCGACCCGCGAAAGTCTGGTCAGCGTCGAACAGCAGATCCTGCTGCGCGCGGTGGATGCCTACATGGGGGTGATTCAGTCGACGCAGTTGGTGGCGTTGCGTGAAAATAACGTCCGTTTGCTGACGCAGGAATTGCGCGCTGCCCGCGACCGTTTCGAAGTGGGCGAAGTCACCCGCACCGACGTCGCATTGGCCGAAGCGCAGCTTGCACAGGCCCGCAGCGGTCTGGCCGGTGCGCAGGGCGATCTGATCAGCGCCAGGGCGTATTATAAGGTCGCTGTCGGTCGCGAACCCGGCAGGCTCAGTGCACCGCCGCGTCTGCCATCAGTGTCCAAAAGCATCGCGACCGCCAAAGCTTTGGCTGTGCGCCGTCACCCCGACATTCTGACCGTCCAGCACCAGGTTGCTGCCGCCGAATTGCTGATCCTCAGCAGCGAAGCGCGGATGGAACCAGAGGTCTCCGTTCAGGGATCGCTTGGATTGCAGGAATCCTTTGGTTCGCAAGTCTCAAACCGGACCGGCTCTGTCGGGTTTCAGGTCGGCCAGACCATTTATCAGGGTGGGGCGTTGTCTGCGGGTGTCCGCAAGAACAGGGCGCAGCGCGATGCACAGCGTGGCAACCTGCATGTGGTCGTCAAGGATGTGGAGCGCGCGGTCAGCGATGCCTATGCGGGTCTGTCATCGGCACGCGCCCAGATCGAAGCGTCACAGCGGCAAGTCCGTGCGGCCAGCATCGCGTTTCAGGGCATCCGCGAGGAAGCGGCACTGGGCGCACGTACCACGCTTGACGTGCTTGATGCGGAGCAATCCCTGCTGGATGCGCAGTCTTCCAGCGTGACCGCGCGGACCCAAATCTATGTTGCGGCCTATTCGGTTCTTGCGGCCACCGGGCAGTTGACGGCGCGTGATCTGAAGCTTCCCGTGCAGATCTATGACCCGGCCGCCTATTACAATCTGGTTAAGGATGGCCCGACGAAGCTGTCCAAGGAAGGCAAGAAACTGGACCGCGTTTTGCGTGCATTGCAAAAAGACTGACAATTTTCACGGTCCCGTTGTGTGAATCCAAGCGGGCGGCTAGACTGTAGCTGAGGAATGAGTGGTGATCAATTATGTCTGACCCTGTCACAAACGCAGAGGTAGAGGATGTTCTGTCTTCAATTCGCCGTTTGGTGTCCGAAGACAGACGTCCCATGGCCCGCAACAAAATAGAACCACCGGCTGAAGATAAGCTGGTGCTGACGCCGTCCTTGCGCGTCTCGAACGAGCCACCGCTGGTCGATGCGTATAAGCCCAGACAGGATTTAGCACCCATTGAATGGGACGATACTGCTGAAGACGACACTGAAGAAGATGACACGCGTGAAATCGACGCGACAGAAGATGACGCGACAGAAGGCGACGCGGCCCTGGGGGGGGCAGACCAGATTGTACCGACGGCGGACAGCGCCGCATCAGCCAGCGACCCAAATGCACTGGAGGATGACGCGAACCGCGATTTCGATGATATTGCTACGCTGGACGGCGCGGAGGAATTTGACGACTTCGATCTGATCGCGAATGAAGACGAATTCAAATTCGCACCGCAAGGCTATGTCCAACAGCCGGAAGAAGAACAGCCGGCCAAACAGCCGGATCGGGTCGAGATGCCGACGCTACGACCTTCGATCGTGCGCCCCAGCGGAATGTTAAACTTGGGCGCGTCAGAGCTGGTGGAAGACGTCCCGTCCCGCCCTGACCGATTAAGCGCAAAAATCGCCGCGCTTGAAACTGCGATCAGCCGCATACCCGAAAACTGGGAACCCGACGGGCCCGGCGAAGACGACTACTCCGGCAGCAAAGCACCGGCGATGGCGTGGGAAGATGACGTTGAGCTGGACGCCAACGGAGCGCCGCTGCATGAAGATGACGGTGCCTACGTGATCGATACGGCCCCCGCCACCCCGCCAATGCCGCAGGCGGAACCGGTTCACGCGCAAGATGACGCGGTCGAGGACGAGGAAGCCCAGCAAGACTCAGGCTTCGGCTTTGCCGGGGACGAGTATTTCGACGAAGAAATGCTGCGCGATCTGGTCAGCGAGATCGTACGGTCGGAACTCCAGGGTGCTTTGGGTGAACGCATCACGCGCAATGTGCGCAAGCTGGTGCGCCGCGAAATTCACCGCGCACTGACGGCGCAAGAACTGGAATAAATACAAAGATCTTTAGGTCGCGTCGCGACTGGTGATCAGTCTGGTGTGCGGTCGACTGCGCGCATGTGACCCAAGTGGGCTGTGCCTGTCCCGTCAGGCCAAAAAAAAAAGCGACCCGAAGGACGCTGATTTCTTAAACCTTAATTTGGGTCAGGCGGCTTCAGCTTGCTGCGCTGCGTGGCGACGCTCTGATTCTTCGCGCGACAACGCGACAGATGTACGAACACCTTTGCCGACGAAATCCATCAAACCGGTAACGACCCGTTCGTTTGGGTCGATGCCGGCACAGCTAAGCACTTCGCGGCCATCCCGCGAGCGGGCCCAACGTGCGATCTGCTCTGGCCCGTTACCGTATTTCTTATCGTCGGCGATTGCATCATCCAGTGCAGCCAGTACCACGGCTGCAAAAAGTTTGCGGGCACGGTTGCCTTGCTCATTGTTAAAGGCAGTGCCATCAACGAAATCTTTCATCTCGTCGTCCTTTCTATTATTCTTGCTCTTGTCATTTAGGCTTGGGCTTCCTTATGACCGAATGAGTGTGATTCGGATACACTTTTTTTGCATAAGACCTATGCGATTTAAGCATGGCTTTTCGCAGGTGCAGCACTAGATCGGCTGACTTGCGGGAACCAACTTACCAAGATATAGGTCTCGCTAGTCCTACTTCAACTTTTTTGGCAAGGTGTCAGATGCCCAAGATCAACGGAAATGAAATTCGGCCCGGAAATGTGCTTGAGCATAACGGTGGTTTGTGGGCGGCCGTGAAGGTCGATCACGTCAAGCCGGGCAAGGGCGGTGCCTTTGCGCAGGTCGAAATGCGGAACCTGCGCAACGGGTCAAAACTGAACGAACGGTTCCGCAGTGCGGACAAGGTTGAAAAGGTCCGGCTTGAGCAAAAAGACCAGCAATTCTTATATGAAGACGCTGGTATGTTGGTTCTGATGGACACTCAGACCTACGAACAGGTGCAACTGTCAGCCGAGCTTTTGGGCGACCGGCGGCCGTTCCTGCAAGACGGTATGATGGTCGTTGTCGAGTATCACGATGACGAGGCGCTGAATGCGTCACTGCCCCAAAAGGTGACCTGCAAGATCGTCGAGACCGAGCCGGTGGTCAAAGGCCAGACAGCGGCGAATTCCTTTAAGCCCGCGATCCTGGACAACGGCGTCAAGGTGATGGTGCCACCGTTTGTCGGCCAGGACGAAGACATCATCGTGAACACCGAAACGATGGAATATTCCGAACGCGCCTGAGCGTCAGCTTTGACGTAACGTCATAGCTTCGCCGCACTGCAGAGCCCCGGCAATCTCCGGGGCTTTTTGCTTTCTTGGGACTGAGAATCAGCCGGGAAAGAAGCACGCGACGGCGTGATTGTGGCTTTTTTGCAGCAGTGGACGCTGTGCCCTGCACATTTCCTGTGCCTTGGGGCAGCGGGCGGCAAAGGCGCATCCCTTGGGCGGATTGATCGGGCTGGGCGGATCGCCCCTAATTTGCATCGCACGCGTATACCCTTGGCTTTTGCGGCGCTTCAGCGACGGGGCCGCCGCCAGCAAAGCCTGCGTATAGGGATGGCGTGGCTTTTCAAACAGGGCAGCGACAGGGGCCTGTTCGATGATCTGGCCCAGATACATTACGGCCACATCGTCACAGACATGGCGCACAACGCCCAGATCGTGGCTGATGAAAAGATAACTTAGCCCCAGATCCGCCTTGAGCCGCGCCAACAGGTTCAGGATCTGCGCCTGGATCGCCACGTCAAGCGCCGACACGGGTTCGTCACAGACCAGCAGCTTGGGGTTCGTGG
>JBFGFW010000184.1:0-5503 GCA_041579395.1 Sulfitobacter sp. | reverse complement strand
TTCGAACAAAAAGGCAAGATCATCAAGCCGCAATACGCCCTGTCGCGGCTGGAAGCGCTGACCAAGAAATACGACCGCTATATCTGCACCGAAGTCGGCCAGCACCAGATGTGGGCCGCGCAATACCTTGGCTTTGAGGACCCTAACCGCTGGATGACCTCCGGGGGTCTGGGCACGATGGGCTACGGATTTCCCGCGTCGATCGGCGTGCAGATGGCACATCCCGATGCGCTGGTGATCAACGTGGCGGGCGAAGCGTCCTGGCTGATGAACATGCAGGAAATGGGTACCGCCATGCAGTACAACCTGCCGGTCAAGCAGTTCATCCTGAACAACGAACGCCTTGGCATGGTGCGCCAGTGGCAGGAATTGCTGCACGGCGAACGCTATTCGCAAAGCTGGTCGGAATCCCTGCCCGACTTCGTGAAATTGGCCGACGCATTCGGTGCGAAGGGAATTCTGTGCTCGGATCCGGATGATCTGGACGACGCGATCATGGAAATGCTGACCTATGACGGGCCGGTCATCTTTGATTGTCTGGTTGAAAAGCACGAAAACTGCTTTCCGATGATCCCGTCCGGCAAGGCGCATAACGACATGATGCTGGCCGGTGTGGACACCCAGGGCGTGATTGACGCCAAAGGGTCTGTCTTGGTGTAACGCCGTTTTCTTCCAAAGAAAACGCACCGGAATTTTCGAAAAATTCCGTCGACGATAGCAATTGAAAAGGACATAGCGATGTCAGCCCTGAAGATCAAAAAAGGTGCCACCAGCCATTCGGCCTATAATCTGCGGCCTAATTTTTCGGATGTGATCGAACGTCACACACTGGCTGTTCTGGTCGAAAACGAACCCGGCGTGCTGGCCCGCGTGATTGGCCTGTTTTCCGGCCGTGGCTATAACATCGACAGCCTGACCGTCGCCGAGGTGGACCACACCGGCCATCTTAGCCGGATCACCATCGTCACGTCGGGCACCCCACAGGTGATCGAACAGATCAAAGCACAGCTTGGCCGGATCGTGCCCGTTCACGATGTGCACGATCTGACGGTCGAGGGCGCTTCGGTAGAGCGGGAGCTTGCGATGTTCAAGGTAAGCGGCACCGGCGACAAACGGGTCGAGGCCTTGAGACTGGCAGATATTTTCCGCGCCAACGTCGTGGACAGCACATTGGAAAGTTTTGTGTTCGAGATCACCGGCGCACCGGATAAGATCGATGCCTTCGCTGATTTGATGCGGCCCCTGGGCCTGACCGATGTGGCCCGCACAGGCGTTGCGGCTCTGCCCCGCGGAAACTAGGCTGTGAGACCAGCCCGGTGCGCAGCTTTTTCGCGCCACTGGTTTGCTACGGGACGGAACGGTACCACCTGCGCGATTTGCGCTGACGGAATAAGCGGGTCATTCCGGTTCAGCAGACGCTCTGGCAGATCGACGCTTGCCTTCTCACGCACCACGCGCGGGTTGGATGCCTTGCGCAGTTTGTTTTCGATGTAGACATCGAATTGAACCAAATCACCTGCATCGAATAACGACAGACCTGCGCCTTCATTTTCGGGGGCTGCATGATAAAATGCGAGGTCGCCCTGATCTTCACACCAGAAGACAGCCTTGTTCTCCAAAACGTCACTCCACAGTACCACACCGTACATCATAACTTCCCCGTATGATTTTTATGTCCTGTTAACATAATTACGTGATTTCAATGATTTGTCGAAATTTTTTGTCAGCGACTTTGTGTCTGTCGGTTGCTGGATTGACGCCGCTTCGCGTCAATTTGACGCTGGTCAGCGTCAAATATTGTATCTTGCATGTGTGAGTTGGTGATCTATTTATAAAACAACGCGTGAGGACCAGTGTTGATGAAGAACCCGGCCCAGATCAGAACCATATTTGGAGCGAATCTCCAGCAAATGGCACGCGATCATGGGTCGATAACGGTCTTGGCGCATAAGCTCGGGATCAACCGCACCCAACTGAACCGCTACCTGTCCGGTGAAAGCTTTCCACGGCCCGACGTACTGGCGCGCATCTGCACCTTTTTCAAAGTTGACGCACGCATTCTGCTTGAACCGCTTGAAGACATCGAAGCCCCGGTGTCCAAGCACGCCAACCTGACCGAGAACGAATTTGTCTTTACGGGCTCCGGAGACGTGCCAATCGACGTCTTTCCAAGCGGATTTTACCGGTTCTCGCGTCGCAGCTTTATCGACCCGACCGTGTTCGTCCTCGGGTTGGTCCTTGTGTTTCGAGAAGGTTCAAGCACGTATCTGCGAGGCTTTGAAACGTCTCACGCGATGCGTCTGCAAAGCCTGACCCCGACGCCAAGCATGCGCGAATTCCGCGGCATCGTTTTTCAACAAGAAGACGGCATCGCGATCATGGCGTCACGCAAGAACGCGATGACTTCGTCATTCAACTACCTCAACCGGGTCGCCTCGTTCGACAACAACTTTTGGGTCGGCTACATCACCCGTACCGTCCAGGAAAGCGCCGACAGCCTGCGCGCGACCCGTCTGGTCTATGAATACCTGCCGCAAACCCTCTCGGAAGTTCTGAAAGCTGCGCGCGGCAAGGGGTTCTATAAGCTCGATCAGCTTGAACCGTTTCATCGCCGCCTCCTCAGGCCTGATCAGCCGTTTGCGTAAATCCTGCGGCGTGGATGTCGCAGGTGTGAAAAACCGGTCGTTAATTGCCGTTTCGCTGCAAGCATTCCTCGCTAGGATTATGCCACCAGCAAGGAGAGCGCCTGCCATGCCCCTGACCGATCTAAGCACCGTCCGCCGTCCGATTTCACAGGCCAATGGCTTGCCGAATGCCCACTACATTGATCCGGCAGTCTATGCCGAGGAACGGCAGGCCGTCCTTTTCAATACATGGTCCGGGCTGGCGACAGGCTCTGATGTGCCCGGAATAGGCGATGCGGTCCCGATGGACTTTCTGGGCATGCCGTTGCTCTTGATCCGCGACAAGGCAAACATGGTGCGCGTGTTCCAAAATACCTGTCGGCACCGGGGCATGATCCTGATTTCGGAGCCGCGCAAGATCGATGGCGCGATCCGCTGCCCCTATCACAGCTGGTGTTACAGCACCGAAGGGCGGCTGGTGTCGACGCCCCATGTCGGCGGTCCCGGCCAGAACACCCACGAAGGCATCGACCGCGCGCTGTTGGGGCTGGTCGAAATCCGCAGCCACATCTGGATGGATGTCGTCTGGATCAACCTTTCGGGCACCGCGCTGCCGTTTGAACAGGCCAATGCCGACCTGCTGGCCCGTTGGGCAGAGTTCGACAAGCCGCTCTATCACGGCGGGGCCGACAGCCGGTTTCAGCTGAGCGTCAATTGCAACTGGAAGCTGGCGGTCGAGAACTATTGCGAGAGCTACCATTTGCCATGGGTGCATCCCGGCCTGAACAGCTATTCCCGGCTTGAAGATCACTACCACATCGAAAAACATGGGCATTATTCCGGCCAAGGGACCTTGGTCTACCGTCAGCTGAAGGGTGAGGACGGCAAGACATTTCCGGATTTCCAGAACTTGTCCGACAAGTGGGACACCGCCGCCGAGTACGTAACAGCCTACCCAAACGTGCTGCTTGGCGTCCACCGCGATCATACGTTTGCGATCATCCTGGTCCCCGAAGGCCCCGAAAAGACAACGGAAAACGTCCATTTCTACTATGCCGATCCGGACACCGACCCCGATCTGCGCGCCCGCAACACCGACCAATGGAAGCTGGTGTTCGAAGAAGACATCTTTGTCGTCGAAGGCATGCAGCGTGGTCGCCACGCAGCACGATTTGACGGGGGGCGCTTTTCACCGGCGATGGATGGCCCCACGCATATGTTCCACGATTGGGTCGCCACTCAGGTCGAGACACACCGCGCCGCACCATGACGGACCTTGATGATCGGCTCCTGGCAGCACATCTGGCTCAGGACAGCACGGCCCTTGTAAGCTTATATGCCGAAGCGGCCGCAGCAGCTGGGAACCCTGACGCTGCCGCCTTTTATCTAACCCATGCCTATGTGTTCGCGCTGGAAGCGAACCACCCCGACGCCCCTGCCCTGCGCGATGCACTGATCGCCGAAGGGCGCGAGACCCCGCTTTAGCGTATCTTGGGCGGGCACCGCTGGGGCCAGCCCGATGCCCGATGCCATTGCTGCGCCAGCCGCAAGAGGGTCGCATCGCTGCCACGGCGACCGATCAACTGCAAGCCACCCGGCAGGCCCTCGGCCCCAAACCCGGCTGGCACATTGACCACCGGTAGCCCGATGAGCCCGGCAGGCACGACCACCTGCATCCACCTGTGATAGGTATCCATCACGCGGCCTGCGATCTGCGTCGGATGAACCTGCCCGACCGGAAAGGGCCATGTCTGCGCCGACGGCAGCACCAGCACATCGACGGTATCAAACAACGTCGCCGCGGCGCGGTACCAGGCCGACCTGACGACAGACGCGCGCTGAACCTCCATCGCGCTAAATGACAGTCCGCGCTCAATCTCCCACAGGGCGGCGTCTTTCAGGAACGGACGTTGCGCGGGGTCGTTATATACCTCTGCCAGCCCCGCCGCCACGGCAAAGGACCGCAGGGTGATCCAGCTGTCCCACATGGCCTCCGCGTCGAAGGGTGGCGCGATGTCGGTCACCCGGTGTCCCAGATCGCCGATTTGCGCAATCGCGGCCTGGCTCAGCGCGGCAATGCCGTCAGCATAGGCAAACGCCCCGCCCCAATCTCCAAGCCATCCCAAAGTTAGCCCTGCAGGGGCCGCGTCGATGCCGGGCAAGGTCGGCGCGGGGGACAGCCCCAAAGGCTGCCGCGGGTCGGCCCCGGTCATCGTGTCCAGCAGGGCGGCCAGATCACGCGGGCAGCGCGCCATCGGACCCGAGGTCGCCAACTGGTGCAAGAACATGTCGCCCTCAGGCTCTGCGGGTACCGTGCCCCAACTGGGGCGCATACCATAGACGTTGTTCCAGCCCGCCGGGTTGCGCAGGCTGCCCATCATGTCCGATCCATCCGCCACGCTGACCATGCCGCAGGCCAGCGCCGCGGCCGCCCCGCCAGATGAACCCCCTGCAGACCGGGTCAGATCATAGGGGTTGCAGGTCGCGCCATGCACCGGGTTGAAGGTGTGACTGCCCAAGCCAAATTCCGGTGTGTTGGTCTTGCCGATGATAATCGCACCTGCCGCCCGCAACCGCCCCACGAACACGCTGTCCTTTTGCGCTACCTTGTCTGCAAACAACGGCGACCCACGCGAAGTGATCAGCCCCTTGGCGTCTGACAAATCCTTGATCGCCATCGGAATGCCATGCAGCCACCCCTTACGCGGCTCTTGATCCGCCGCACGTGCTTGGGCCAACAGCGCGCTGGATGCGCGCAGAGACACGATGGCATTCACAGACCCGTTGACTGCGGCAATCCGCGCCAGCGTCGCTTCCATCAGGGCTACGGCGCTCAGGCTTCGGTTTGCCAAGGCCTCGGATTGCGCCAACGCGCCCAT
>JBFGFW010000183.1:0-5509 GCA_041579395.1 Sulfitobacter sp. | reverse complement strand
TTGATGATGCGGGCCGGGAAATGCGGCATGACCTTGAACCCGTCGGCGTTCAGGCGCGCGGCTGTGGCGACCATTTCCTCTATCGGGGTGCCTTCTATGTGGGCGATGTAGACGCGGGTACCAGTCGGCAGCAGATCACGAAAGTTCTCAACCTTCTCGGCTGTGCGCGGCATCACTTCGATCGAGTAATCCTGCAAGAACGCTTCGACTTCCCGGTTTGGCTGGGTCGGGGCAGGGATCTCTTTGCGACGAAAATTCAAAAGGGACATGATTTTATCTTTCATGGCAGGGGTCAACATCTCTCGGACGGGGGCCGTTTACGCCCAGCCATCGTTGTCTATCAGCGCCTTGATGCGCGCGCGGTCGTATTCGGCGTCGATGCGGGCGGCTTCGGCGTCGGCCACGGCATCTGGGTCGCCCTCGATGGTGACGGGATCGGCCTTGCGCCATTCCGCCAGATAGTCATCGCTGCCGTCGGCCCCGATTTTCATCGCGGCGCGGTCGATGGCCTGTTCAAACCGTTCGGGCAACTGGCGCTTTGACCCCCGCCGACCCTTGCCGACGATGACCTGCGCCGGGATATCGCGCCAATAGACGATGGTGACTTCGGGCATGGCTGATTCCTCTGCTGCGCTAGGGGGTTTCTAGCGATTGTTGACCTGTCCCCGTCGCCGTTTTTCGACAATCAAAGCGGCGTCTGCGACGTCAGCACCTTACACCGTGCCACACGACGCCGCGAGGGTCGGCAGCCGTCAAATTTCTCAAGATGGTTGTGAGGTTGCCCGCAAATGACTTGCGTCCGGGCCGGGATTAGAGGCGTTTACCGCTTGCTCCGGTGCCGCAGAAACACTACCTTGAGGGTAACTCGTAATGAAAGGCGCAAACCATGGCGCCACAGCGTCCCACAGGTGCGGGCGCGCTCGATACACCGCCGGCTCTGAGCCCCGCGCCAGTTCCGCCCAGATCGACCGAACTTTATGCGGCCCTTGATCTGGGTACAAATAGTTGTCGCATGCTGATCGCGCAGCCCAAGGGCAGCGGTTTTCATGTCGTCGACAGCTTTTCAAAGTCCGTCCAGCTTGGGGCGGGGCTTGAAAAAACCGGGCGATTGTCGCGCGGATCGATGACCCGCACCATTCAGGCACTGAGAATCTGTCAACAGAAGTTGCGCCGCAACAAGGTGCGACGGATGCGGCTTGTCGCGACCGAGGCCTGTCGTCGTGCCAGCAATGGCGCGGAATTCATGGCCCGTATTCAACGCGAGACCGGCCTGAAGCTGGACATCATCAAACCCGAGGAAGAAGCGCAGCTTGCGGTGATCTCCTGTGCGCCGCTGGTCAACCGCAAGACGCATAACCTGCTGGTCGTGGATATTGGTGGCGGATCGACCGAACTGGTTTGGATCGACATTTCAAAGGTGCCAAAGGCCGACCGGGCGCGGTCGATCATGCGGCTGCACGGCGGGTTTCATCAGGCCAAGACCGACATACCCGAGGCGAGGGTGGTCGATTGGATCAGTGTACCGCTGGGTGTGGCCACCTTGCGCGATCAGTTTTCCGATGTCGAAGACGACGCGGCACGCTTTGCCTTGATGAGTTGGTTTTTCGAAGAGAACCTGACCGGGTTCACCCCCTATCAAACCGCTCAGTCGCAGCATCATTTTCAGATCGTCGGCACCTCGGGTACGGTGACGACGGTTGCGGCCAGCCATCTTGGGCTCAAGCGCTATGACCGCACCAAGGTCGACGGCTTGCGGATGACAAGCGCGCAGATCGACAAGGTGATCCATTCCTATCTGGCGATGGGGCCGGGCGGGCGACGTGCCGATCCGCGGATCGGGCAGGACCGTCAGGCGTTGATCATGTCGGGTGCGGCCATCTTGCAGGCACTGATGCGCTGCTGGCCGACGGACCGGTTAAGTGTGGCAGACCGTGGTCTGCGCGAGGGGTTGCTTTATGCCCAGATGAGCGCGGACGGCGTGTTGGAAGAAGGACTGAGCTGATGGGCAAGACACCGACCGGCAAGAACACCTCGGGGCGCGGTCAGCGTGATCTGAAGGTCAAGGTGAAATCGGCGCGGGGCCGCAAGCTCAGTTCGACGCGCTGGCTGCAGCGCCAGCTGAATGACCCGTATGTCAAGCGGGCCAACGCCGAAGGCTATCGCGGGCGCGCGGCCTACAAGATCATGGAGCTGGACGATAAATATCGCTTTCTGGTGCCCGGTGCGCGGATCGTCGATCTGGGCGCTGCCCCCGGCGGGTGGTGTCAGGTGGCGGTCAAACGTTGCAACGTCTTGGGTGAAAAGCAGGGCAAGTCCGTGGGCACGATACTGGGCATCGACCTGCAAGAGATGGAGCCAATCGCCGGGTGCGAATTACATGTGCTTGATTTCATGGAAGACGACGCCGATCAGATCGTCAAAGGCTGGTTGGGGGGCAAGGCCGACGTGGTGATGTCCGACATGGCCGCATCAAGTTCGGGCCACAAGCAGACCGACCACAACCGCATCATCGCCCTGTGCGAGGCGGCCGCCTATTTCGCCTTTGACGTTCTGGAAGAGGGCGGCACCTTTGTTGCCAAGGTTCTGGCCGGCGGGGCAGTGGGTGATCTGCAAAAGCTGCTGAAGCAGCGGTTTACCAAGGTCGCCAACATCAAGCCACCCGCCAGCCGCGCGGATAGTTCCGAGAAATTCGTGGTTGCGACCGGGTTCAAGGGGGCCGTCGACGAGGGCGGGCTGGAAAGTGCGCCAGACACCTCATCCTAATGGATCAAAGACCGGTTGCCGGGGCAGGGATGCCCGACCGATTCATGGCACCGATGCTATACCCCTAAAAGACCCGCATTTTCACATGGAAAGTGTGATCAACCCGCCGTGCACGGGCATCCTTATGCCGGCTGGCATCGTCATTTGAGACACCACATCCCCGCGTGTTTAAAAAAACAGCAAATGGGGGCTGGTCGTTTTCGTGCGCCTCGTCAATAGTCTGTCCTATGTCATTGTTCTTGATTATAGCCTTCCCGTTTCTTGGCGCGTTGTTGCCCGGCCTGATGATACAGGCGGGGCGTCAAAGCTGCTTTATCGTGACTTTTCTGGTGACGGCCTGTGCGGCCATCGGGCTGGCCACCCACGCGCCCGCCGTACTGAGCGGGCAGGTCGTCACCGCCAGCATTGACTGGCTGCCGCAGCTTGGGTTGAACGTGAACCTGTTCTTGGACCCGTTGGGGTTGATGTTTGCCGGACTGATCCTGGGGATTGGTTTGCTGATCATCATCTACGCCCGATTCTATCTGTCGCGCGATGATAATATGGGTGAATTCTTTAGCTATCTGTTGCTGTTTCAGGGCGCTATGGTCGGGATTGTTCTTTCCGATAACATATTGCTGTTGTTGATCTTCTGGGAGCTGACGTCGCTGTCATCGTTCCTGCTGATCGGCTATTGGAAGCATTTGCCCGAAGGCAGGCAGGGCGCGCGGATGGCGCTGACCGTCACAGGCCTGGGCGGTCTGGCGATGATCGGTGGGATGCTGCTGCTGGGGCAAATCGTCGGCAGCTATGACCTAACGGTGATTCTGAAAAATCGCGACTTGATCCAAGCGTCACCTCTTTATGTTCCGGCGCTGATCCTGATCCTTATGGGGTGCTTTACCAAATCGGCGCAATTTCCTTTTCACTTCTGGTTGCCGCACGCGATGGCGGCACCGACGCCGGTGTCGGCCTATCTGCATTCGGCCACCATGGTGAAAGCCGGATTATTCTTGCTGGCGCGGATGTGGCCGGTGCTATCCGGGACGGACCTTTGGATCATACTGGTGTGTTCGACGGGCCTGATCACCATGGTTCTGGGCGCGCTTATCGCGATCTTCAAGGACGACCTGAAAGCGCTGCTGGCGTTCTCGACCGTGTCGCATCTGGGGTTGATCACCTTTCTTTTGGGCACCGGAACGGCCTTCGGGGCGATGGCTGCGGTGTTTCACATCCTCAACCACGCCAGCTTCAAGGCAGCGCTTTTCATGTCGGCGGGGATCGTGGATCACGCTGTGCACAGTCGTGACATAAGACGCCTTGGCGGGCTGCGCCACGTGATGCCGGTGACGTTCATGATCGCCACCATTGCCGCGCTGTCGATGGCGGGTATCCCGCTGCTCAACGGTTTTCTGTCCAAGGAAATGATGCTGGAAGAGGCGTATCACACCACTTTGTTCGGGTCGCCCTATCTGGTGGCGGCGGTGGCGACGCTTGGGGCACTGTTTTCGGCGGCCTATTCCTTTCGGTTCATCGCGCACACGTTCTTTGGCAAGCTCCGCGACGATTACCCGGCCAAGCCGCATGACCCCGAATTTGGCCTGTGGCTGTCGCCCGCGCTGCTGGTCATTCCCGTCATTGTCATCGGTGTCGCCCCATTTCTGGCAGAACCCTTTGTCCGCACGGTGACCCAGGCCGTCATCGGCGGTGCAGTTGAAATGCCGTCGGCCCATCTCAAGCTGTGGCATGGTCCGGTGCCCGCCCTGTGGATGTCGATTATCGCCGTTTTCGGGGGCCTGTTGTTGCTCGCCGCGTTTTCGCCGCTGGCCCGTGCGTGGGCCGCGGCACCCCGCCCCGAGGCCAAGGTTATTTTTGACCGGATCATCGTCGCGTCGGTTGCCGCGGCCGCGCTGGTGTCCGAAAAGCTGCATAACAATTCGTTCACCCGCTACGCCGCGATCTTTGTGGTGACGGTGATCGCTGTCGGCACCCATGCGTGGTTTACCGGTGTCAGCGCCGTTCCCACCCGTGAAATGCTGCCGATCACGCCCGTCGGCTTTGCCGGATGGCTGATGCTGATCCTGTCCACCAGCTTTCTGGTGACCGTGCACCGCAACCGTCTGGCGGTCCTGATTCTGACCGGGATCATCGGCCTGATGGTGTCGATCGGGTTCAACTATTTTTCGGCCCCCGATCTTGCGCTGACACAGATTTCGGTCGAAGTGGTCACGATCGTGCTGCTGTTGCTGGCGCTGAACTTCTTGCCCAACCAGACGCCCCAGGAATCCAGCAAGGCCCGCCGTGCGCGTGACATTGCTTTGGCGCTGGCGGGGGGTGTCGCGGCAACGGGGTTGATATATTCGATGCTGATGTCGGATTTCCCGGTCGCGTCCATCTCTGAATACCATCTGGCCAATTCGTACAAGGGCGGCGGGGGCGACAACGTCGTGAACGTCATTCTGGTCGATTTCAGGGGCTTTGACACTTTCGGGGAAATCATCGTGCTGGGGATCGCCGCGCTGGTGATCTATGCCCTGACAGAGGCGCTTTTGTCTGGTCCGGTGCGCGCCCGCCTGTTGGCACGCGGGTTCGAGGAAGAACGCGCCGGTGATGCCCACCCGCTGATGATGGTCGTGCTGACCCGCGTAATCATGCCCGTGGTGCTGATGGCCGGTGTCTTTATCTTTCTGCGCGGCCACAACGCGCCGGGTGGCGGGTTCATTGCCGGTCTGGTGGTCGCGATTGCCGTGGTGATGCAGTACATGGC
>JBFGFW010000182.1:0-5511 GCA_041579395.1 Sulfitobacter sp. | reverse complement strand
CTCAGGCGTTGAATATGGTATCGGTCTGCGCACGCGTTATCGGTTTCATCAAACACCCTCAGAGGCACATGACCTGAACTTAAGCCTCTTTTATCGCAATTTTGTGCTGTCCAGTAGCGCAAAGGATGCAGCACCGGACACCAAAGGCAGCGATTTCGCCTATGGCACGCTAAGCCTTGGATACGGTTACAATCAGATCAATCTGGATCAACGTGGAGAATTTCAGGGCAGCTTCGAACTGGGACAAAGTTGGTACGGCGGAGCGCGCTATGCGTCTTTTTTCCGCTCGGGGCTTTCCCAAACCTTCATTACATCGCCCACCCAAAAACTGCGCCTTGCGCTTGATCTGGAAAAACAGATCGGCCAGCGCACGGCTGATGTCGATAGTGCCAGCGTTTCGGGTGCCTTGACTAAAAATCTAGCCTCTGGCGATCTGGCATATTTTTCGCTTGGCGCGACCCAGACACGTTCAAGCAATGTTGACGCGGCCTATGCCGAAGTCGAACTGCGTGGGGCCTATGTCCTGCAAAAGCCGGTCCTAGGTGCCGCTTTGCAATTCGGGCTTGGCGCGGCGGTGCGCGATTATGATCAATCGCGTCACAGCGCCGACGGCCGCCACGACAAGAGGATTTTCGCAGACATCACGGCCACGTTTTCGCAAATTGATTACTATGGCTTCAACCCATCGGCGACATTGCGTGCATCGACGACTGACAGCAATATCGGCCTGTTTGACGTAAACCGCGTCGGGTTGAGCATCGGGATCAAATCCGCGTTCTAGCCGCGGATCTTTAGAATTGATCATGGACGCTGGCAAGATCGGCCCACCATGCTAGGTTAAATCCAAAGCATTAACCAAGGGGATCCCGCCATGCCGATCAAATATCTTCACACAATGGTGCGCGTCAAAGATCTGGAAAAATCAAAGGCATTTTATGAATTGCTGGGCCTGCAAGAGCGTCGCCGGATTGACAACGAAGGCGGTCGGTTCACACTGGTGTTCATGTGCCCCCCAGGTCAAAACGACGGTCATGCCGATGTGGAGCTAACCCATAACTGGGACGGTGATGATGCCCTGCCCGATGACAGCCGCCATTTTGGCCACCTCGCCTATACGGTCGAAAACATCTATGATACCTGCCAGATGTTGCAGGACAATGGCGTCACCATCAACCGGCCGCCACGCGATGGTCGGATGGCGTTTGTCCGATCACCCGACAACGTATCGGTCGAATTGCTACAGGAAGGCGACGCGCTGGCACCGGCTGAGCCCTGGGCCAGCATGGAAAACACCGGTCACTGGTAAATGCTGAAAGCCGCGTTCATCTGCGCGCTTATTCTGGGGCTGCCGTGCGCAGCCTCGGCCGCGGGGTGCAGGCTGGCGCTGGTGCTGGCGATGGATGTATCCAGTTCGGTGGATGCTGCCGAAGACCGGCTGCAACGTGGTGGATTGGCGGCGGCACTGGCCGCGCCCGAGGTGCGTGCCGCGTTTTTTGCTGCAGACTTGCCTGTGGCGCTGGCGGTCTATGAATGGTCCGGGCGCTATAATCAGGAATTGATACTGGACTGGACCCTGATCAACACCCAAGGCGATCTGACCATGGCGGCCGCCACAGTCGGTCAAAGCATCCGCAGCCACAATGATTTCCCCACCGCCATGGGGTACGGGCTGGGATATGGGGCCGGCCTGCTGGAGAGGGCACCGGCATGTCTTTACAAAACGCTGGATATGGCCGGGGACGGGCAAAACAATGAAGGCTTCGGGCCAAAGCTGGCCTATAGCGAATTCGCGTTTGGCGATGTTACCGTGAACGGGCTGGTGGTGAACGCCGCCGATTACGAAGCCGAAGTCGGCCTGATCGCATTTTATCAATCCGAGGTTCTGCACGGACCCGGCGCATTTCTGGTAATTGCGAACGGGTTTCACGACTACGCCCGCGCCATCCGCCAGAAACTTGAGCGTGAATTGACCCCGCCTGCGATCGGCGCGCTGCCGCCATCCCCTGACGCGGGATGATTTGGGCGCTGGCATTCGTGCTATCATTTGCGGTTGCGACGCAGGGCCATGCCGCCCCCTGCCGTCAGGCGCTCGCCTTGGCGCTTGATGTATCCGGGTCGGTTGATGCGCGGGAATACCGCCTGCAAATTGACGGTTTGGCCGCTGCACTGAACAACCGCGCTGTGCGTGATGCTTTACTGGCGTCGCCTGACGCGCCGGTGCGTGTGATGGTTTATGAATGGAGCGGCCCATCAGATCAGATGATTATCGCACCTTGGACGCCGATCGATGACGGCGCAACGCTTGATGGCTTCATTGAAACATTGCGGCAAACCATCCGGCGCGATGCGACACCGGGCACCGCGCTTGGCGTGGCGATGGGGGACGGAGCCGCCTACTTGGGGCAACAGGGCGACTGCTGGAAACACACCTTGGACATTTCCGGCGATGGTAAATCCAACCTAGGGCCGCGCCCCCGCGAGGTGAAGCAGCAGTTGACCGGTCAGGCGATCACTGTGAATGCGCTGGTCATAGGCGCGGACAGCCCGAGGTTCGGCGATCAGCGTCAGGCTGAAATCGGAGAGCTGTCATCTTATTTTCGCGCCGAAGTAATCGTTGGTCCGGATGCTTTCGTCGAGACCGCCCTTGGCTTTGATGATTACGAGGCAGCGATGACGCGCAAATTGCTGCGCGAGCTTGAGATCCTGGCAGTATCTGACCTATCGGCAGACTAAATCTGCCGTACCTCGCCCGAGACTCTGATCGACGTTCCATGTTCGGGCGCAATCTCTGCGGTGATGACCGATTTCACGCCCATGTCTTCGCCCTGAATCAGCGTTATTTTTCTGCCGTGCGGCCAGTCGGTGTCGCGCAGATATCCGGCAAAGGCGGCGGCGGCTGCCCCGGTGGCCGGATCTTCGACAACCCCGCCCGAGGCAAAAGCGTTGCGCACATGAAAAAGCCTTTCGTTTTCCACCCAGACCAGTGCGATGGTCACCAGATCATGCGCCTGCATCACCTTGCGGCCCTGCGCCAAGTCATAGTTCATGGCCGCCAAAGTTGCGCGACTGTTGAGCGTCAAAATAAGATGATTGGCACCTGCATGCGCAAAACGGGGCGAAAATCGGGCATCAAGATCTATCTCGGTCAAGCCGAAAAGCGCAAATGCGGCCTCGCGCAGCGCATGAGACGCGGGCGCGCTGTGAGGTGGCGGCGATTGCAGCGTGGCCTGCAGGATACCGTCGATTTGACTGCCCTCGACGGTGATCTCTGCCTGATTCAGCCGAAGTTTGAAGATGCCATTCCCATTCTGCGCGGCAAGGGCCGCCCCAAGGGCGATGGTGGCATGGCCGCAGAAGGGCACTTCGCTTTCGGGCGAAAAATACCGGACCCGCCAGGCGTCATCGACGGGGCAGGCAAACGCGGTTTCGGAATAACCAATATCGGCTGCGATCTTGCGCATCTCAGCCTCGGGTGGGTGTTGATCTAAAATGACCACGCCCGCGGGGTTGCCGCCAGTGCCAAGCGTCGAAAAGGCAGCAAGTCGAAGGGGGTGCATGGCGTGATCCTTGAACAGATCCTGCAACCATCTTGTAAGGCGTCGGGTTCGTCCAGACCAAATCTGGGACTGTCTCGGGTTGATGTCGCCGCCCCACGTCAAAGTCACCGGTCAGTAAATATAGCGGATCTGATCGGTCCAATAACGCTCCATCCGCTTGAGAGCATGGGTGATGTCTTCGATCCCCTCCGGTCCAAGAACACCCTTATCCTCCAGACCCACAGCATGCCTTTCGAAAAGATCGGACACGACCTTGCGGATGCGGCGACCTTTTTCAGTCAGTCGGACACGCACCGATCTGCGGTCAATCTCGCAGCGTTGGTGGTGCATATACCCCATATCGACCAGTTTTTTCAGGTTGTAGCTGACGTTGCTGCCCTGATAATAACCACGGGTCTTAAGCTCGCCCGCGGTGACCTCGTTGTCACCGATGTTGAACAACAAGAGCGCTTGAACCGCGTTGATTTCAAGAACGCCAACGCGTTCGAACTCGTCCTTGATCACGTCAAGCAGAAGGCGATGCAGCCGTTCCACCAGACTGAGGGCTTCAAGATAACCCACCATAAACCCCTTGTGAGAGCCAGGCAGGACGATTGGGTCTTGGACGCTCATTATTTCTCTCCGACTGTAACTGCTGATGCGGAAACTGGAGAAAAAAATAAAATATATCGTTAAAACAAAAGATTGCCGATCTTGACCTCAGATTACCCCGATATCGCCCAATCAAAGAGGGTGTGAAGCCAGATGTTGCTGGATATCAGCTATCAGCGCGGCGTACCCTTCGGGGGCCGGCACCTGACCGGTAACCCACTGATAAAGATCATGATCATTCTCGCTGAGCATTTCGTCATAAAGCGACAAAGCCTTATCATCCATACGTGCAAGCCGTGTCGCGGCATAGGGCGGCAAGATCAGATCCATTTCCTTGATCCCGCGCCGCATCGATCGCATATGGAGGCGTTTCACTTTGTGCTCGTGAAGTTCAGTCAATGGAATCCCCCTTCAAAGCGAGACGCAGACGCTTTTCAAGACGACCGATCTGTTCAGCTTTCTTTAACATATCAACCCGCAACTCGCGGAGTTCATTAACCACTTCATTGACACTTGCAGCGCTCGAAGGCTCTTCATCGGGGCCGTCAAGGCCTTCGCCTTCACCATTGATCAACCACATCATTGACACGCCCAAAATACCGGCCAGCATCGACAGTCGGTTCGCGCGTGGTTCGGAAAGGTCGTCTTCCCAAGCGCGAAGTGTAGATATTTTGATGCCCAAACGCTTTGCCAAAGCGGCCTGGGTCATATCTGCGCTCTCGCGCGCGGCGGCGACGCGGTCACCGAATGTGGCCACATCGGGCCCGTACCAATTTTCGTTCTGTACCATTGCTTCTCTCCTGTGTGGCACCGTTGTCGCTTGAACGGTGCGGGGGTCGGCCCTATGAGTGTGACGCACACATATCAAACTGAGGCCGAAATGGAACTGCTGTCCAAGACACTTGCACGCGTCAAACCGTCCCCTACCATCGCGGTTACGCAAAAAGCGGCTGATCTCAAGGCTGCCGGCCATGACATCATCGGTCTGGGTGCGGGAGAGCCTGACTTTGACACGCCGCAGAACATCAAGGATGCAGGCATTGCCGCGATCAACGCGGGCAAGACTAAATATACCGCCGTGGACGGCATCATCGAGTTGAAGCAGGCGATTTGCGCCAAGCTCAAGCGCGACAACGGTCTGGACTATGTGCCGGCGCAGGTCAGCGTCGTCACAGGCGGCAAGCAGATCCTGTACAACGCGCTGATGGCCACGCTGAACCCCGGCGAAGAAGTCGTGATTCCAGCACCTTACTGGGTCAGCTATCCCGATATGGTGCTGTTGGCTGGCGGCACGCCAGTGATCGCACCCGCGACGCTTGAGAATGATTTCAAGCTGACACCCGAGGCGCTTGAAGACGCGATT
>JBFGFW010000181.1:0-5514 GCA_041579395.1 Sulfitobacter sp. | reverse complement strand
TGGGCCGCAAGAAAGGACAGGTCCTGAAACCGGTCATCGTCGTCGCGCGCCATTGCCGCGGCCGTGATCGCCAGCAGCGTGCCCCCCAGACAATAGCCGATACCGTGCACCTTGTCGCTTTTGGAAATCCGCTGGACGGCATCCAGTGCCGCCATGACGCCTTTGCTGCGGTAGTCATCAAAGCTGACATTGCGGTCCGTGGCGTCAGGGTTTTTCCATGACATGATAAAGACCGTAAAGCCCTGTTCTGTCAGGTATTTCACCAGCGAGTTCTCAGGCAGAAGATCAAGTATGTAATATTTCATGATCCATGCGGGCACGATCAGGATGGGTTCTTGATGGACCTTGTCAGTGGTTGGCGCGTACTGAATAAGCTCCATCAGCGAATTGCGAAACACGACCTTGCCGGGCGTCACAGCCACGTTTTCGCCCACCTTGAAGCGATCAAGCCCCACCGGCGTCTTACCCTTGTTGGCGCGTTCAACATCTTCCCACAGGTTCTTGTAACCCCGCAGCAGGTTCTGCCCGCCCTGCTGCAGCGTCATGCCAAGCACTTCGGGATTCGTCGCCGGAAAATTCGACGGCGAAAACACATCAAGCACCTGACGGGTGACGAAATTCACCACGTCCTCGTGCTGTCGGGTAACGCCGCGCACCTCTGTCGTAGCGTTGTACCACCATTGCTGATGCAACAGGAACGCCTGTGAGTAAAAGTTGAATGGCCAAGTTTTCCACGCCTGACCCGCGAAACGCTTGTCTTGTGGCAGGGGTTCAGTGCAGGCTTCGGGATCATAGGAAAATGCGCAACAGGCTTGGGTGAAACGCATCAGCTTATCGGATTTGCGCACCGCCTTTTGCACCAATTGCCCTTGCTTTCCGGGCGATGTCACCAGATGGATCGCCCAATCCGCATAGGCTTCCCAAAGCGCGCTCGGGGAAATACCGCCAGTCAACTTGGCGGTTCCGGCGTGAATCATTCGGTCAAGGTGATCATCGAACCGATAGGTTGGATCGGTTACCTCTTCTGCATGCTTCTGACCTGTTAAGACACCCTTTTGCGGCTGAAACGTCGCTTTTCGTGCCGACATAGACGGTGTGTTCGGAACAACCTTAAGACGGGTCGGTTTTTTCTGGCCCTCAGTTGCCATGGCGGGGTCCTTCCTGATGCAAAGTGCAATCACTGAGAGGGTTATCGTCCATCTTCAGCGATAATTCCTTGACGCACGTCAATTGCAGGCTTGTTCACCAACAATCTGTCAGCCGTTGACGGCTTTATGATTTGGGTCGGCATTTGCCGTTGCGGTGCTTGGCGAATATGCCGATGAAGGATCATCTTGGATGTTCTGCGCATGGCCACGTTTGTGTCGCCGCCGCTCTGCAATCGACGCTGAGTGCTGGCCGGGTGACGGTATCAAGGCTTTCAGGTCATGTCGAAGTCCAAACCCTTCACCCAAAGCCGCAAGGATTTCTCAAGATCCGTCACATGATGGCCAAGCTTTTCTTGGTCTTCGACTTCTTTGTCCACACGGTCGCTGATGATTTTATAGCGCCGACGAAAGTCCTGGATCGTCTTCCTGTGATCGGCACCGGTGTGCTCGTGTCTTTTCAATTGGCGCTCTGCTTTGTCCAAGCGCGCCTGAAGTGCCATCAGCCGGGTGTGGATATCGGTGTTTTCCAATGGTTCTATCCTCCATGTTTGAAGAACGTGTCTTGCTCGCCCAACCTAAGAAATCCTCGGTTCGCTCAGCTCAAGCGGTCAACCGGCCTGCCCCACCAGTGCGTTGCAGACACTTTCTTTCTGATTGCCGGGCTTAACCCGATCAGCAGGATCGCGATGGAAAACAGGCACCAGATGGCGGGCATCTCACTGGGGTTTGTGGTCAGGCTGGCAGCAAGAATTGGACCCGCGATTGCGTTGATAATGACAAAACGCCACGCGCCATAGACCAGTGGCAGAATGAACACCGCGATCATATAGGTGGGAAAACCGGAATAGATGCCAAAGATCCGCTCTGCAGGCAGCAAAAGCCCGTTATAGGGGACCTCCCACGCGATATGCCAATCACCCGAAACCGTACACCACCTTTCGGCACACATGGCGCTGCCGGGCATGCAGGACCCCAAGCGGTGAATTGGCAGGATCTGCGCCAGCATGATCAAACCTGACACCGCGCATCCGGCAAACACAAAGGTCTTCACACGGCGCTTGACTGGTTCCGGCACCAACTCCATCGCGAACGCATTGATAAAGAACGGCTGTGCGGCGATATGCAGATAGGACAGTTGGGTGACGGTCCGGTTCGACGTGGTGTTACATTCGTCAAGGACCCCGTAGCCCCAAAGCTGAAGCGCCTCCATGATGGCGAAATATCCCAGCGTCATCCAGATCGCGGGGGCCGCACCGCGACGGTACGTGACAATGGCAGCCGCCATGCCAGCGCCCGTCATCGCAACCGATGCCTCTGAACTCCAACACATGAGGTTCTCGCTTTCTTATATGGTCTTACCGGAAGATGTTGCGGCTGGATTGACCGTGATCAATCCAACGTCGCTGCGGATCGGATCACCCGGCGACCGGTTGGACGGCGCATTCCTGATCACCAGCCGACAAAGGCGCGCGTCACGGCCTTGATGCTAATCAATTCGACGCGCCGCCGGGGGCTTAAGATGTCCCTCATCTCAGACCACGTCGGGGAAAGGCCCGCGCAATGGCAAAGCAGCAGACATCGACCGCACCGATTGCAGAAAATCAGTTTGTTGCGGGAAAACTGCGCGACGTGGCCGATCTGCTTGACCAGCAGGGGGCCACGCAATTTCGCGTCAACGCGTATCGGGACGCTGCCGCTTATGTCTCGGGCCTGTCCCAGCCCATTCGGTCCATCTTTGAACGGGGTGGCAGGCAAGGATTGGTGGATTTGCCCACGATTGGCGTTTCCATCGCCGCCGCCGTAGCCGAGCTGCTCGAGAACGGCACCCTGGGCGTTCTGGATCGCCTACGTGGTTCGACAGACCCCGAAAAGCTGTTTCAGACGGTGCCGATGATCGGCCCGGCCCTTGCGCACCAGATCCACGAAACGCTGCATATCGAGACGTTGGAGGGTCTAGAGGCAGCGGTGCACGATGGTCGGCTTGCGAAGGTCAAAGGCATCGGGAAACGCCGCAGCGACAGCATCGGCCATTCCCTGAACGACATTTTGGCGCGGCGGCGGCCGAGTGCAGTGTCCCGGCAGCACCAAGGGCCGCCGGTGGCGGACATTCTTGCCGTCGATCAGATGTACCGCGATACGAAAAGGTCCCTGCCCTCGATCAAACCGCGCCGCTTCAACGAAACGGGGCAACGCCGCATCCCGATCTTGCACACCGAGCGCGACAATTGGCGGGTCACGGCGCTTTATTCCAATTCAGCAGCGGCTCATAAATACGGCAGATCTCATGACTGGGTGGTTGTCTATTTTGAGCGCGACGGCCACATCGAAGGGCAATCCACCGTCATCACCCAACACGGTGGCCCCCTTGATGGCCGACGCGTCGTGCGCGGACAGGAAGAGGCCTGCGCTAAGCATTATGGGCTTTCATAGGTGACGCCGACCACGTCACACTGCGGCTTTGACAGGGGCCGGGCCAAGCCGGGCGCACCGCCTAAAACCGGGAAAAACCATTCGATCCCGATCAGACTTGGGCAACGCCAACGATATAATTCTCACCGTAGGCCTTGGCGCATTTCGGGCAGGTCGTGTAGAAAAAATAGACGCGCTTGGCCGTCTTGCCCATCGCCGATGCCGCGATCTTCATGTCGTGTTCAAAGTCCTTGGTGCGGCGGTACGGCCCCTCGAACACTCTGGTAAAATAGTCACCCGAAAGCGTCGTCATCTCTTCACCTTCGACGTTCTTGTCGACGGCGAAGTAATGTTCGCTCTCCCATGGCGACAGATCACGGCTCAGAACGATTTCCTTTTCAGGGCTGACAGCCCCGGCATCTTCGATATGTTCCTGAACGCGGGCAAAGACCTGCCCCATGTTCAAAGGGATGTGCATCGCGCTGCTGGTCGTCGCTCGCACGAATTTCTTGTCCTCGAAATGCAGTTGCTGGTTGTCCCACCCCGCTGGTTTAAAACGGGGGCAGCAATTGGTCGTGTTATCGCTGGTATCATTACGCGGAAAAGCGTTGGTTTGCATCGTTTCTCCCCCATAGCAGATCACAGAGATCAGCCATTATAGCCCTGCGCGACTGTCATTCCTTGACAGGGATCAAATGACATCTGCAGCGCGACAGGTACCTTTGCGGCGTCTTGCCTTGCGCCAGGCATTTCAGTCGGCACACGCCAGCTGCCGATTGTTCAATCCATGGTCTGCGACACAGTCTGATCCATAACTGCGTTGGAGTGCAGCGCCGCATGAAATGCCAGTCAAATTCCGCGATGCCTGCCAACCAGACCCGCAACTTTTCGCGATCAACGCGTAATGGATGAAGCCCCTGAAAAGACGCAGCTATGCGACCAAGTTTAAGACGCTACGATCCCAATCAACCAAGCTTGATGATAGCCCATCCGCACCGGACGGTCTTTTGATCGGACTTGCCGAATAATGCGCAAATGTGGCAACATAAACCTTTGAAAGCCTATAATTTTAGTACGTCAATTTCTAGCGTGATCAGTTTTCCAATCAAACACACTGGGGCGTTTGTCCCTTCTTTTATTCATTCATTTTGAACCACTGGGGGAAAACAATGTGCGGCCTGACCGGTATATTCGGTGCAAGAAACCGATCCCAACAGCTTCTGGCTGAAACAGTCGAAAATATGACCGCAACGCTTCACCATCGCGGACCGGATGCTGATGGAACCTGGGTGGACGGCAGTATTGCACTTGGTCACAGACGGCTGTCAATTCTAGACCTTAGTGACGCCGGGGCACAGCCCATGCATTCGAAATGCGGAAGCTATGTCATTGCTTACAATGGTGAAATATATAACCATCAGGACTTGAGAGAAGACCTTTCCGTCGCCGGAGCAGCACCGGAGTGGCTCGGGCATTCGGATACGGAAACCCTGCTTGCGGGGATCAGTCATTGGGGGCTGGACGAGACGTTGAAGCGCGCGAATGGCATGTTCGCGCTTGCTTTGTGGGACCGCAAACAGCACCACCTGAGCCTTGCTCGCGACCGGACGGGTGAGAAACCGCTTTATTGGGGTTGGGCCGGGTCGGATCTGGTGTTTGGGTCTGAACTCAAGGCGCTGCGTCCACATCCTGAATTTCCTTCCGACGTCTGCCGGGCCGCATTGGCCCAGTACCTGCAATTTTCCTATGTCCCTGCCCCGCGCAGCATTCACCCCGGTATCTACAAACTTGAACCGGGATGCATTCTGGAAGTGAACAATGAACCGCCCGCTGCCCCCCCGGTCGAACCACTGCGGCCCGGCGCGCGCTTCGGATCACTGTCGATCCGACGCTATTGGTCCCTAGAGGAGACCATCAAGACCGGCAATCAGTCCAAATTCGACGACGACGACGATGC
>JBFGFW010000180.1:0-5535 GCA_041579395.1 Sulfitobacter sp. | reverse complement strand
TGCCGTCGTCCAGCTGGATGATCTTGGGAAAGTCATCGGCCGTCAGCCCGGCTGCGGCTTCGCGAAAACCGGCGTAGGCGGCGATCCCGTCGTCACTGTCCTGGGTCCAGTCCATCGTCGTCAGCTTCATTTTGGTCTGCTCGGCCAGCTGTTCTAGCGTGACGCCGCCGGCAAGCTGATCGTCCAGATCGCGGGCGCGCACTTCGACCAGCCGCGCGGCGCGGTCACCCGCAAGGTCTTGCTGCAAGGCCGCGCGGGCTTCCTCAAGCGGTATGTTTACTGCCGGCAAGATCCCGTTTACCCTGAATAGGGCAGGGCCAAGATTGCTGGGCAAGGGCCCAACGACATCGCCGGGCTGCGCCGCAAATATCGCCTCTCCGGCGTCACCAAGATCCAGCAGGCCGACATCGCCTAGATCCACATCCGCGAGGGCAAGACCCCGGTCCAGTACCAACCCTTCGAAGGTGGTACCGTTCACTTCCAGGGCGGCGGCGGCCTGATCTGCGGCGGCGGCGTCCTTGAACACCAGACGCTCGACCAACCGACGCTCGGGCTGAATGTATTCGGCGGCGCGGTCGTCATAGGCCTTGCGCAGATCGTCTTCGCTGACCTCAACCTCTTCCAGAACATCTGCAGGGGTCAGCAGGACATAGGTGATTGATTTGCTGTCCGGCAGCATGAATGCGTCGGGGTTGGCGTCGTAATAGGCCTTTAGCTGTTCATCGGTTGGTGCCGGGATCGGTGCCGCCAGATTGTCTTCGGTCAGTGCCGCCCAGGTAAAGCTGCGTTTTTCGCCCACATAGCTCAGCAGCGTCTCCGCATAGGCCTGCGGCATCGTCACGCCGCCGGTTATCGCCCCTTGCAACAAGGTGCGCGCGGCTTCTTCGCGTAGGGACAATTCAAACTCGGCCTCGCTCAGACCCGCCTGCTGCAACGCAAAGCGATAGCCTTCGCGGTCGAACTTGCCATCGACGCCCTGAAACGACGGGATATCCAGAATGCGTTCGCGCAAGCTTTCGTCGCCGATGGACAGGCCCATCTGATCGGTTTCATTATCAAGCGCGCGCAGGCGGACAAGGCGCTGCAACACCGCGCGGTCCAGACCGATGGCCTGTGCCTGCTGAAAATTCAACGACTCGCCAGTCTGGTTTTCGATGGCGCGGATCTGTTGCTGCAACTCGCGGGCATATTGATCGACCGGGATGGCCTTGTCGCCGACTTGGCCGATGGTGCGCACACTGCCATTCAGGTTGACGGCCCCAAAGCCGCCAAGCCCCAGGATCAGCAGACCCAGAAGCAACCAGACTGCGGTTTTTGTGATGCTGTTGCCTTTGGCTTTCATGGTCTTACCCCTTCGCGCGTTTTGACCTATCTAAGCGGTGCGTCGCAGGGGGGCAAGAGCGCGGTTACAGCAGCGCCAGCCGGTCAAACAGGACGGCGATGCCCGCGGCATCGAGGTTGGCAAAGGCGATGCGCAATTGGCGCTGACCACTGGCGTCGGTATCAGGGCAAAACATGGTCCCCGGCAGGCACAAAACGCCCGCATCACGGACCATTTGCGGGGCAAGGTCCGCAGAGCTTAGGGGAAATGGGTGCTGCATATAGGCGAAATAGCCGCCCAACCCCAATAGTTCCCAACCCTTTGCAGTCAGTTTTGACATATTGTCGGTGATCGCCTGACGCCGGACAAGGATTTCATCCCGCTCGCCGGCCAACCACTGCGACAGGTTCTGCATGCCAAAAAGAGCGGCGTGCTGGCCGATTTGATTGGGGCAGATGGCGACGGTGTCCAGAAATTTCTCCACCTCGGCCAGTCGCGCATTGGATGCGATCAGCGCGCCGACCCGGTGACCCGTCAAACGGTATGCCTTGGAAAACGAATAGAGGTGGATCAGCGTGTCGTCCCAGGCGGGGTCCTGAAATAGTGCGTGGGGCGGGCCCCTGCGGCTGTCAAAATCACGGTACGTCTCGTCGATGATCAGCGCGATGCCGCGCGCGCGGGCCAGATCAAAGAACGCCTGAACCAAATCGGCAGGGTATTCGACACCGGCTGGATTGTTTGGAGTAACCAGGGCAATGGCGCGGGTGCGGTCGGTAATCAGCGCTGCGGCCTGATCGGGGTCGGGCAGCATGTCCGGCCCTACGGGTAGTGCGTTGCTGCGGACGCCCGACATATCCAGCCACATTTTGTGATTGAAGTACCATGGCGTGGGCAGGATGACGTTGTCGCCCTCGGAACACAGCGCCGCAATCGCCCCTGCAAAGGCCTGATTGCAGCCCGATGTGATGGCAACCTGCTTCGGGTCCACGACACCCGCATAATGGGCGGCAGTCTGGCTGGCCAGTTCTTCGCGCAATTCCTGCAATCCCACCACCGGACCATAAAGATGTACGTCATCGCGTGATAGCGCGACATCGGCCATCGCCTGCCGCAGCAACTGCGGGGGCGGGTCTACGGGGGCGGCTTGACTGACGTTGATCAAGGGTCGGTCCTGCGGAAAATCAACGTCGGTAAGCCAACGGCGCGCCTCCATCACTGGGGGGGAAAAGGTGGAAGCGGTGCGCGTCAACATCGATTGGTTGCTCCTGTGGCATGGTCGGATGCCTTCGGCGAGGATATTTAAGAGCCAGAGAAGCAGGGGCAGCGTGGCGTTCTATTAGCTTCCAAATGGTCTAAAATCCTCGCCGAAGGCATAGAATCTGTTTTGGAACGACCCTAGTCTTTGCCGCGGTAGGGTTCGACATATTGCAACGCCATGTCCCAGGGAAAGAAGATCCAGGTGTCTTGGCTGACTTCGGTGATGAAGGTGTCCACCTGCGGGCGGCCCATGGGTTTGGCATAGACCGTCGCAAGATGCGCGTTGGGGTAGAGCCTGCGCACGACCTCAAGGGTTTTGCCTGAATCGACCAGGTCGTCGATGATCAGGATGCCGGTGCCATCGCCCATCAGGTCCGGATCCGGGGCCTTGAGCACCACCGCCTCGGACTGATCCTGATGATCGTAGGACTTGATGGAGATGGTATCGACCGTGCGGATGTCAAGTTCGCGGGCTGCGATCATCGCGGGGGCCATGCCGCCGCGGGTGATCGCCACCACCGCGCGCCAGGCACCGTTTTCCGGTCCCATGCCATCCAGGCGCCACGCAAGGGCGCGGCTGTCGCGGTGGATCTGATCCCAGCTGATGTGAAAGCCTTTTTCATGGGGCAGGCGCGGCGAATCAGTGCTCATGAAATTATTCCTTGGCCATGTCGGGGGCGTCGACGGCCTTCATGCCGACCACGTGGTAACCGGCATCCACATGCAGGTTTTCGCCTGTTGTGCCGCTGCCCAGATCGCTGAGCAAAAACAGGGCCGATTTGCCCACGTCATCAATCGTGACATTGCGGCGCAGCGGCGAATTGTATTCGTTCCACTTCATGATGTAGCGGAAGTCTCCGATGCCTGACGCTGCAAGCGTTTTGATCGGCCCGGCGCTGATCGCATTGACCCGGATCCCGTCCTTGCCCAGATCTTCGGCGAGGTATTTCACCGATGCCTCCAAAGCGGCCTTGGCCACACCCATCACATTGTAATGCGGCATTACCTTTTCGGCCCCATAATACGTGAGCGTGACGGCACTGCCGCCGCTTTTCATCATCTTTTCGGCGCGCTGCATCACGGCTGTGAAAGAATAGACGGAAATATCCATGGACAGGGCAAAATTGCTGCGGCTGGTGTCGACATAGCGTCCGCGCAATTCGTTCTTGTCGGAAAATCCGATAGCATGCACCACGAAATCGAGGCTGTCCCAGCTCTCTTTCAGCGTTTCGAACAGCGCGTCGATCGATTCTTCCGAGCCCACGTCGCAAGGCAGCACCAGCGTGCTGCCGACCTGTGCCGCCAACGGATCAACCCGCTTTTTCAATGCGTCGCCCTGGTAGGAAAATGCCAGTTCCGCCCCGGCATCGGCTAAAGCGCGCGCAATGCCCCAGGCGATCGACTTGTCGTTGGCCAGGCCCATGATCAGCCCCCGCTTGCCCGCCATCAGATCATTTGCCATCAAAGTCCCTCGCCTATGCCATTGTTTGACTAAGGTTTATGCTATTGGGGGTTTGGCAGCAAGGCTGGAGGAGCGATGACAACGGCGCAATGGCGGGCTGTGTACCCCCTGCACCCATCCAGAAAAATGCCGCTTCTTCCCGTTGTGAGCCTATGTCAAATCATGTAGACCAGCCGCGAGTGGTAGACCAAGGCCCGATCACGATGTCAGTAGATTCCATGGAAGTGCGCAAGGGCAAATTTGCCGGGGAAAACCCGTTTGAGATCGCTCAGAGGTGGCTTGCCGAGGCAACAGAGGCTGAACCGAACGATCCCAATGCCATCGCGCTATCTACGGTGGATGCGAATGGCCTGCCAAATGCCCGCATGGTGCTGCTCAAGGAAATCGAGGCCGACGCCTTTGTTTTCTATACTAATTATACAAGCGCCAAAGCAGCTGAGTTGGACCAGGCGGGCAAAGCTGCGTTCGTGATGCATTGGAAATCGTTGCGTCGCCAGATACGCGCCCGAGGGATCATCACCAAGGAAAATGGCCCGCAGGCCGATGCGTATTTCAAATCGCGGTCGCTGAAAAGCCGGTTGGGCGCGTGGGCATCTGATCAATCCAAGCCGTTGTCAAGCCGGACGGCACTGGTGGCCGAGGTGGCAAAGGTGACCGCCCAGAAGGGCATGGACCCTGATCGTCCGCCATTTTGGGGGGGGTATCGATTAATCCCGCTTGAAATCGAATTTTGGGCGGATGGCGATTTTCGCCTGCACGACCGATTTGTCTGGCGACGGGCAGAAGTATCAACGGTCTGGACTGTAACCAGACTTTATCCTTAAGGCGCAGCAATAATCTGTGGTATTATAGAAAATGTAGCTGTAGCGTTAGTTTATTAGATCGAAGGGCATTTGTGTCAGAGATAGAAAAAAGTGACTCCATTATTTCTGGAGTGGTGAAATGGTTCGATCCCGCAAAAGGGTTCGGCTTTGTCGTGTCTGATCAAGGCGGACCGGACATCCTGTTGCATGTGAATGTTTTGCGCAATTATGGGCAAAGTTCGGTTGCGGATGGGGCGCGTATTGACGTGTCTGCCCACAAGACAGAGCGCGGCGTTCAGGCCACGCAGGTCCATGCCATCCATCCGCCGCAATCTGCGCAGACCATGGTCTTGTCGGAAATCGTTGGTGTCGACCCTGCCGTGGTTGCGGCAGCGCCGATTGAGCCGGCGCGCGTCAAATGGTTCGACAAATCCAAGGGGTTTGGGTTTGCAAATGTCTTTGGCAAAAGCGAAGATGTATTCCTGCATATCGAGGTGCTGCGCCAGTCGGGCCTGTCCGATCTTCAACCGGGCGAAGCCTTGGCGTTGCGTGTGATAATGGGTGAACGCGGCCATATGGCTGCAGAGGTACATGCATGGGAAACGGTACGACTCGATTCATCTGGCACCGCGCAAAGCTGATCCGCGCGGGTCTATTAGCCTTTGCCACTCTGGCGATGGCGGGGGCGGCCG
>JBFGFW010000179.1:0-5536 GCA_041579395.1 Sulfitobacter sp. | reverse complement strand
CGCGCGGCGAAGCTTCGCCGCGGCAACCATTTGCATGGCCTTCGTGATCTTGCGGGTGTTCTTTACCGACGCAATCCGATTTTTCAGGTCCTTGAGGTTTGGCATCTGCCCTCCCCCCCTTAAGCGAAGTCAGCGGCGAAGGAATCGATGGCTGCTTTGATCTTGTCTTCCAGCTCACCCTTCACCTTGCGGTCGTTGTTGGTGATGTCCGCCATCAACTCCGCATGCTTGCTGCGCAGATGCGCCAGCAGGCCCGCTTCGAACCGGCCAACCAGTTTGACGTCGATCTTGTCCAGATAGCCGTTGGTGCCTGCATAGATGACGCAAACGATCTCGGCATTGGTCAGCGGCGAATACTGTGGCTGCTTCATCAACTCTGTCAGGCGCGCGCCACGGTTCAGCAACTGCTGCGTGGAGGCATCAAGATCGGAACCGAACTGAGCAAATGCCGCCATTTCGCGGTATTGCGCCAGCGACAGTTTCACCGGACCAGCAACTGAAGACATCGCTTTGGTCTGAGCGGACGAACCAACGCGCGACACCGACAAACCGGTGTTCACGGCAGGACGGATGCCCTGATAGAACAATTCGGTTTCAAGGAAGATCTGACCGTCGGTGATCGAAATCACGTTTGTCGGAATAAACGCCGAAACGTCGCCACCTTGGGTCTCAATGATCGGCAAAGCCGTCAGGGAACCGTTGCCGGCATCGTCGCCCAGCTTGGCCGACCGCTCAAGCAAACGGGAGTGCAGATAGAAAACGTCGCCGGGATAGGCTTCACGGCCGGGCGGACGACGCAGCAACAGCGACATCTGGCGATACGACACGGCCTGCTTGGACAGATCATCATAGACGATCAGCGCGTGGCGGCCATTGTCACGGAAGAATTCCGCCATGGCTGTCGCGGAATACGGTGCCAGGTACTGCATCGGTGCAGGCTCGGACGCGGTTGCGGCCACGACGATGGAATAGGCAATCGCGCCGGTTTCTTCCAGCTTCTTGACCAACTGCGCCACGGTCGAACGCTTCTGGCCAATCGCGACGTACACGCAGTACATCTTCTTGCTTTCGTCGTCGCCAGCGGCGTCGTTGATCTGCTGCTGGTTCAGGATCGCGTCAAGTGCCACAGCCGTTTTACCGGTCTGACGGTCGCCAATGATCAATTCGCGCTGGCCGCGGCCAACAGGGATCATCGCGTCGACGGACTTCAGGCCAGTCGCCATCGGCTCGTGGACCGATTTGCGTGGAATGATGCCGGGGGCTTTGACATCGGCCAAGCCACGCTGCTTTGCATTGATCGGGCCCTTGCCGTCGATCGGGTTGCCCAGGCCGTCAACGACGCGCCCCAGCAATTCATTGCCAATCGGCACGTCCACGATCGAATTGGTACGCTTGACCGTGTCACCTTCTTTGATGTCGCGGTCGGACCCAAAGATAACCACACCGACGTTGTCGGTTTCGAGGTTCAGGGCCATGCCCATGATCCCGCCGGGGAATTCGACCATCTCGCCAGCCTGGACATTGTCCAGACCGTAGACACGGGCGATACCGTCACCAACGGACAGAACCCGGCCGACTTCGGCGACTTCTGCTTCTTGACCAAAGTTCTTGATCTGGTCCTTTAGGATCGCAGAAATCTCTGCTGCTTGGATACCCATTTATCCGACCTCTTTCATTACATTCTGGAGGGAATTGAGCTTTGCGCGGATCGACGTGTCGATCATCTTGGAGCCCACTTTTACAATAAGGCCGCCGATGAGTGATTCATCAACGGTCGCATTCAACGTTACTTTTTTGCCCGTGGTCGCGGCCAGCGACTTGGACAGCTTGTCAGATTGCGCCTTGGTCAGCGCCTTTGCCGAAATCACGTCAGCGGTGACTTCGCCTTTTTCCACCGCGATGATATCGCGCAGGTTCTGGATCAATTGCGGCAGCACGAACAGACGCCGCTTTTGCGCCATTAGTTCCAAGGTGCTGACCATCGTGGCGGACAGACCCATCTTTTTGGCAATCGTCTGGATCGCGCCGGCCTGTTGCTCGCGCGTGTAGATCGGCGACTGGATCAGATCCCGGAAATCTTCGCTTTCGCCCAATGAGGCCTGCAGCGCGTCAAGATCTTTTTCAATCTGGGGAAGGGTTTTGGCCTCGTTGGCCAATTCATACACGGCGGTCGCATAGCGGTTTGCGATGCCAGTAGAGATCGATGCTGTTTCGGACACGTCCATCCTCTCGTACGTCAGTGCCGGGTAAGCGAATACATCGCGTCACCGGGGTGTTGGCGCGGCTTGAAGTTACCCAAGACGTCTGAATCATCGCGGATGTAGCAGACAGGTTCGCGCCCCGCAACACAGTATAGTGATACTTCCCCCCTAAACCGGCCCTTATTAGCCCCGCCTTAACACTCTGCGACGGTTTGACCCGCAGGGATAGTTCATTCGTACAACCATAAGGTTGCCAGCCGGCAGGGCGGATTTGGCCAACGATTCTCAACGCTGGATCAGCTTGGGGTCAGATTGGCGTGGGCGTGCCCGCGCCCACCCCTTCCAGCATCCGAATGGACCTACGCGCATGAACCCGGCCGACTTTGCCCTTTGGGGGATAGACCAGCTTGGTCACCTCGACCATGAACGCGCCGCCAGCCATCATCGTGGGCATGTAACGTCCGATGTTTTCAAACAGGTTGCCGGATCGCATGAACACCCTGCGCGGCGACGGCATCATATAAAGCGCACCCAGCTGCCGTTCTGGTAGAAACTGATGCTTGCGCAGTTGCGTTTCCAACTGACCGGGCGAATAGGGGCGGCCATAGCCAAAGGGCGTGATGTCGCGACGCGCCCAGAACCCTGCACGGTTGGGCACGATAAAAAGCGCACGCCCCCCCGGACCCAGCACCCGCCAGCATTCCTCTAGCAGGTCGCCCTGACGCTCTGATGTCTCAAGCCCGTGCAACAGGACCAATCGGTCCACATGACCGGTTTCAATCGGCCACAGTGTTTCTTCGGTCAGAACCGACGTGTTCGGCATACCCGCAGGCCACGGCATCACGCCTTGCGGGCTTGGCATCAGCGTCATCACCCGCCGGGCATCCGCCAGATAGGGCCGCAACAACGGGGCGGCAAAACCAAATCCGACGACCGTTTGCCCCTTGGCTTCGGGCCAGATCTCCAGCATCCGGCTGCGCAATGCCAGTTGTGCGGCGCGTCCAAGCGCGCTGCGATAGTAGAAATTGCGCAAATCCTGCACATCAAGATGCATGGTGTCGCCCTTTGCCAACCGGTTCAGCCCGGACGTTACCGCAAACGCGACCCGCACAAAAGGGACATGGAAATGCCGAACCTGTTTGCACGGCACCCCCTGCCACGGTACGATCAGCGCAACCGTAACATATTCATGACAGGACCATCCCCAGTGCCCTTTGATCTTGTGACCATCCCTTGCCTGTCTGACAATTACGCATTCCTGCTGCGCGATCGCGACAGCGGCAAGGTCGCGCTGATCGATGTGCCCGAAGCCGCCCCCATTTCGGCCAAGTTGACCGAACTGGGCTGGACGCTGACCGACATCTGGCTGACCCACCACCACCCCGACCACATTCAGGGGGTACCGGATCTGATCGCACGGCATCCCGCCCGGATCACCGGGGCCAAAGCCGACATGAAACGGCTACCGGAACTGGATCAGGCCGTGGTTGACGGCGAGACGTTTCAGTTTGGCAGCCACGATGTTCAGGTGCTGGATGTGTCGGGCCATACCATCGGGCATATTGCTTTTTATGTCCCTGCAGCGCATGCTGTATTCACCGCCGACAGCCTGATGGCGCTTGGGTGTGGGCGGCTGTTTGAAGGGACGCCCGCGCAAATGTGGACCAGCATGCAAAAGCTGATGCAACTGCCAGCGGACACGACGGTTTGCTCGGGTCACGAATACACGCAATCCAACGCAAATTTTGCGCTAACGGTTGATCCCGCGAACGACGCGCTTATATCTCGTGCAAGAGAGATTGATCAGGCCCGCAAGAACGGCGTGCCGACTGTTCCCTCGACGCTTTCACTGGAACTTCTAACCAATCCGTTCCTGCGACCCGCCGATCCCGGCATCCGCGCCCAGTTGGGAATGGAACACGCCACCGACACAGAAGTGTTTGCAGAAATCCGCGCGCGCAAAGATCGTTTCTGAACGCCGCAATCATGGTCAAAAATCGTCACTCACGATAAATGTGAAAGCGATACAGCAGAAAAAACTTGAAGCTGCGCCGTGATCAACCAAACTCTAATACTATGAGGCCATGTTCGGCTGAGGCGCGCCCTGATCGGGGACACCCAACCGACTCAGTTCGAAAAGGAGCACGCCCGTGCCTTCATTCTCGTCAACACTAGAACAAGCAATTCACTCTGCCTTGGCTCTGGCCAACGCGCGCAGACATGAGTTCGCCACGCTTGAGCACTTGCTCCTGGCCCTGATCGATGAACCCGATGCGGTTCAGGTAATGAAAGCCTGTTCTGTCGACATGACCGAACTGCGCGAAACCCTTGTCGAATTCGTCGACGAGGATCTGAGCAACCTTGTCACCGATATCGATGGATCCGAGGCCGTGCCGACGGCAGCGTTCCAGCGTGTCATCCAGCGTGCCGCGATCCATGTGCAATCGTCGGGCCGCACCGAAGTGACAGGTGCCAATGTGCTGGTCGCGATCTTTGCCGAACGCGAAAGCAACGCCGCCTATTTCCTGCAAGAGCAGGACATGACGCGGTATGACGCGGTCAACTTCATCGCGCATGGCGTCGCCAAAGACCCTGCCTTCGGCGAACCGCGTGCCGTCTCCGGTGCCCCCGAGCACGAAGAGGAAACCCAAGGCGTGACCGAGGGCGACAAGAAAGAATCCGCACTGGCGAAATACTGCGTTGACCTGAACGCGAAATCCCGCGAAGGCGACATTGACCCGCTGATTGGCCGCGAAAGCGAAGTCGAGCGCTGCATTCAGGTGCTGTGCCGCCGCCGCAAGAACAACCCGCTTCTGGTGGGTGATCCGGGCGTCGGCAAAACCGCCATCGCCGAAGGTCTTGCACGCAAGATCGTTGCCGGTGAAACGCCAGAGGTTCTGTCGAAAACCACAATCTATTCGCTGGATATGGGGGCGCTGCTTGCCGGTACCCGATATCGTGGCGATTTCGAAGAGCGGCTGAAGGCGGTCGTCACTGAACTTGAGGCGCACAAGGATGCGGTGCTGTTCATCGACGAAATCCACACCGTCATCGGTGCCGGTGCAACATCCGGCGGCGCGATGGACGCGTCCAACCTGCTGAAACCTGCCCTGGCAGGCGGAAAGCTGCGCACCATGGGGTCCACCACCTACAAGGAATTCCGTCAGCACTTTGAAAAAGACCGTGCTTTGGCCCGTCGTTTCCAAAAGATCGACGTGAACGAACCTTCGGTCGAAGATGCGGTGAAAATTCTGCGTGGCCTCAAGCCCTACTTCGAGGATCACCATTCGGTCAAATACACCGCCGACGCGATCAAGACGTCGGTTGAACTGGCG
>JBFGFW010000178.1:0-5629 GCA_041579395.1 Sulfitobacter sp. | reverse complement strand
TGACCCGCGCTGCCCGGCCCGGCCACATCGCTTTTGTCGGCGGTGGTCCCGGCGATCCCGAACTGCTGACCCTCAAGGCCCGCCGCGCCTTGGACGAGGCAGACGTGGTCATTTACGATCGGCTGATCAGCCCCGAAATACTGGAACTCGCCCGACGCGAGGCTTTGATGATCGACGTCGGCAAGGAAGGGTTTGGCCCCTCGACCTCGCAGCAAACCATCAATGACCTGCTGGTAAAACATGGCCAAGGCGGCGCGCAGGTGGTGCGGCTGAAATCGGGCGATGCCACGGTTTTCGGCCGTCTCGACGAAGAGATCGACGCCGTCGATGCCCACGGGATCGGCTGGCACATCGTGCCGGGGATCACCTCCGCCTCGGCTGCAGTGGCGGCGATTGGCCAAAGCCTGACCAAACGCGACCGCAATGCGTCGGTGCGGTTTCTGACCGGGCATGACATGAAGGGCTTTGCCGACCACGACTGGGCAGCGCTGTCGCGTCCGGGCGAAGTGGCCGCAATCTATATGGGCAAGAAATCCGCGCGCTTCATCCAAGGCCGGCTGATCATGCACGGGGCCGACCGCGCGACACCCGTGACGGTCATCGAAAACGCCTCGCGGGCTGACCAGCGGGTGGTGAATACGACGCTGGATCACTTGCCCGACGCCCTTGCCCAGGCCCGGCTGACCGGCCCCGCCCTGATGTTCTATGGCCTCGCCCCCCGTGCGGCAACGCAGGCCGCAACGCAATTCCCGATCAAGGAGATGGCATAATGCCCAAGCAATTTACCCCCAAAGTTGTCACCGCCAATGCCCTGCTGGAGGGTGACGTGATCTATCAGATGGCCCATGGCTGGACCCGTGATCTGGCGCAGGCCGAAGTGCTGACGGACGAGGCGGACGCCGATCTGCGCCTGATCGATGCACTTCAGCAGCGCGATCTGATCGTTGGGGCCTATCTGGCCGATGTGGACACCAGAACCCTGCGCCCGCAACCGGCCCATTTCCGCGAAGCCTTCCGCGCCAAAGGCCCGTCAAACTATGTTCATGGCAAGCAGGAGGCCCTGTAATGTACCACTATACCGATTTCGACAGCGCCTTTGTGGCCGAACGCAACGCGCAATTCCGCGCCCAGGTCGAACGTCGCATCGACGGCAGCCTGACCGAAGACGAATTCAAACCTTTGCGGTTGATGAACGGGCTTTATCTGCAATTGCACGCCTATATGCTCCGGGTGGCGATCCCCTATGGCACGCTGAACAGCCGCCAGATGCACAAACTGGCGGACATCGCCGACCGGTGGGACAAGGGCTATGGCCATTTTACCACGCGCCAGAACATCCAGTACAACTGGCCCAAACTGCGCGATGTGCCCGACATGCTGGACGCGCTGGCGCAGGTCGACATGCACGCGATCCAGACCAGCGGCAACACCATCCGAAACGTGACCGCCGATCACTTTGCCGGGGCCGCAGCGGACGAAATTGCCGATCCGCGACCGGTGGCCGAACTGATCCGTCAATGGTCCACCGATCACCCCGAATTCCAGTTTCTGCCGCGCAAGTTCAAAGTGGCAGTCAGCGGGTCGCCCCATGACCGCGCGGTGATCAAGGCGCATGACATCGGCTTGCGCATCGTCCAGCGAAATCGCCAGCAGGGCTTCGAGGTGATCGTCGGCGGGGGGCTTGGCCGCACCCCGATGATCGGCAAGGTGCTGTATGATTTCGTCCCCAGCGAAGACCTGTTGCCGACGTTGGAAGCGATCGTGTCGGTCTACAATCTGCTGGGACGGCGCGACAATAAATACAAGGCCCGCATCAAGATCACGGTGCACGAGCATGGAATCGACGCGATCCGCGCGCTGGTCAATGACCGTTATGCTCTGATCCGCCCACAGTTCAGCGGTGTCGATCAGCGGATGCTGGCCCGTATCACGGCAGATTTCGCCGCGCCTGCGTTCAAGACCGCCCCTCTCACCGCCTATACCAGCGCTTATGACGCCGACCCGGTCTTTCGCAGTTGGGCAGATACCAATCTGGCCGCACACCGCGCGCCGGGCTATGCCATCGTGTCGATCAGCCTCAAGGCGCATGGGGCCACACCGGGGGATGCCACATCCCAGCAGATGCGCGTGATGGCCGACCTTGCCGCGCGCTATGGGCATGACGAACTGCGCATCAGTCACGAACAGAACGTGATCCTGCCGCATGTGCACCGCTCCGACCTGCCTGCGGTACACGCTGCCCTTCGCGCAGCGGGGCTTGGCACCGCGAACATCGGCCTGATCTCGGATATCATCGCCTGCCCCGGCATGGATTACTGTGCGCTGGCCACGGCCCGGTCGATCCCCATCGCCCAGCAAATCGCGACACGCTTCGAGGAGCTGAAGCTGGAGCATGACATCGGGCCGCTCAAGATCAAGATCTCGGGCTGCATCAACGCTTGCGGGCACCATCACGTGGGTCATATCGGCATCCTTGGTCTGGACCGCGCAGGCGTGGAAAACTATCAGATCACCCTTGGCGGCGACGGCACGCAAAGCGCCGCGATCGGTACCCGGGCGGGTCCGGGTTTCTCTGCCGATGAGATCATCCCGGCGATTGAACGTCTCGTGCGTGGGTATCTTGTTCTGCGGCAGGACCGGTCCGAAACCTTCCTGCAAACCTACAACCGCCTCGGCCTGGCACCTTTCAAGGCCGCACTCTATCCGGAAGCCCGCGCCGATGCTGCATGACCCTTGCCTTCCAAATGGACAAAAAATCCTCCCCGAAGGGCCGGACCGCGTCACGGCGCTGACCCGTCAGGTGGATGCGCTGAACGCTGACCTGCGCCACCACAGTGCCACGGATGTGCTGCGCGCGGCCGTGGCGCGCCTGCCCAATCTGGCGCTGGTATCCAGCTTTGGGGCGGAATCGGTCGCGCTGTTGCATCTGGCAGCCATGGTAAAGCGCGATTTGCCGGTCCTCTTCATCGACACGGACATGCTCTTTGCCGAAACGCTGGTTTATCAGCATGAACTCGGCGAACGGTTGGGTCTGCGCAATCTGCGCATCATCCGGGCGGCGGACATCGCGGCGCAAGACCCAAGCGGTGACCTGCACCAACGCGACACCGATGCCTGCTGCGCGCTGCGCAAGACCAGGCCCCTGCAAGGCGCGTTGCAAGGCTTTGACGGCTGGATCACCGGACGCAAACGGTTTCAATCCGGCACACGTGCGTCGCTGCCGTTTTTCGAGGTCGAAACACCTGCCGGCGCGCCCGCCCGGATCAAGGTCAATCCGCTGGCGCATTGGCAGGCCAGCGACGTGTCCGATTATATCGACGAAAACCGGCTGCCGCGCCATCCGCTTGTGGCCAAGGGCTATCCCAGCATTGGCTGCGCACCCTGCACATCGCCGGTGAAACCGGGTGAAGATCCGCGCGCAGGCCGTTGGCGGGACAAGGAAAAAGAAGAATGCGGCATCCATTTCGTGGATGGCAGGATGGTACGGACAGGAGCAACCTCATGACACAGCTTATCACCGATCAGGGCTTTATTGCAGACGATTGGACGGCCCCCTTTACCCTGCTTGGCTGCGCGAATGATACCGCCGCACTGCATGTGACGTCGGATGTGCATCCCCGCGACATCCCGCTTAGCCACCTGTTGCAGATGGTGCGCGTGAATTTTCCTAGCTTTGCCGACGGGCGCGGCTTTACCATCGCGCGACAGTTGCGTTTGCGCGGCTATACCGGGCGTCTGCGTGCGCACGGGCATGTGCTGGCGGACCAATATGCCATGGCGCGGCGCTCCGGTTTCGACGAGGTCGAGATCCCCGACGAACTGGCCGCCCGCCAACCTCAGGACCAATGGCTGGCGCGCGCCAACTGGCAGGACTACGACTATCAATCGCGCCTGCGCTGCTGAGACGCCCTTTCACGCCCCCACCCTTATCCCTATACAGAAGGCTGCATGCCCCGGCGTGCCGATGAAACAATGACCGAGCAGACACCCGTGACCCAAACCAACGCCAAGCCCGTGCCTCCCTTGCCTGACGCGCAGATCGTGACATCCGTAAAACATTGGACCGACCGGCTGTTTTCGTTCCGTGTCAGCCGCCCGGCGTCATTGCGGTTTCGGTCTGGCGAATTCGTGATGATCGGGCTGATGGGTGCTGCGGACCCCAAGACGGGCAAGCAAAAGCCGCTGCTGCGCGCCTATTCCATCGCTTCACCGTCGTGGGACGAAGAGCTTGAGTTCTATTCGATCAAGGTGCCCGACGGCCCGCTGACATCGCGCCTACAGCACATTCAGCCCGGCGATCAGATCATATTGCGGCCCAAGCCTGTCGGCACGCTGGTCCATGACGCGCTGCTGCCGGGCAAACGCCTGTGGCTCTTTGCGACCGGTACCGGGTTTGCGCCATTTGCGTCGCTTCTGCGCGAGCCGGAAACCTACGAGAATTTCGACCAGATCATCGTGACCCACACCACCCGCGAAGTGGCCGAACTGGATTACAGTCGCACCCTGATCGACAGCTTGGCAGACGATCCCCTGATCGGCGAAATGATTGCCGACAAGATCGCTTATTACCCCACAACGACCCGTGAGCGCAGCGCCAAGATGGGCCGCATCACCACCTTGTTGCAGGACGGCACGCTGTTTCACGACTTGAAAATCGACGGCATCCACCCAGATACCGACCGTGGTATGGTCTGTGGCAGCTTGGACTTCAATAAGGATATCAAAGAGATCCTTGAAGGCTTCGGGCTTGAGGAAGGGGCAAATTCAGACCGCAAGCACTATGTCGTCGAAAAGGCTTTTGTCGGCTGACACCTGCCAGATTGCAGACACGAAAAAACCGCGCCCTCTTGCGAAGGCGCGGTTTTTCTTTTGGGTCTGGTGGCGAAGCCTTACAGTTTTAGGGCTTCGCGGATGGTTTCCAACATGGCACGCAGCGCATCCGGGTTTTCGGCTGCGGTTTCCAATCCTCGCACCAGCAAGGTCTTTTGCATCGCTGGCAGATCAGAGTCTTCGATCAGGGCCTGTACCTTTTCCATGTCATAGCCTTCGACAGTGGTCAGTGTTTCTGGTGTGTCCAAGGTTGCGTCGACAGAGGCATCGGCACTCGCTTCTGCAGTCGCAACGGACGTGTCGGCCGTCGCATCGGCTGCGACGGCACCTTCATCGCCCGCGTCAACGGCATCTGTCGCTGTCTGATCGGCAACATCTGCAGTGCCGCTTGCTGTGGCTTCTGTGGCGGCGGCGACGTCACTGGCCGCCTCTTCCGTGACCTCTGCCGCGTCGGTTGTCAGATCGGTCCCGGCATCGACGGCGTCCGAGGCGGCTGCGGCTGTTTCATCGGCGGCGGTGCTGGCGGCATCGGCTGCATCGTTTGCCGCCTCGGCTGTGGCATCTGCGGCGACATCGGCGCTTTGCGTCGCATCTTCGACCAGTTGGCGCGCAGCGGCGGCGGTTTCCTCAGCGGCAGTCGATGCGGCGGCGGCCACGTCCGACGCTGCGTCTGCAACAGTCTCTGCTGCGACATCGGCTGCTTCGGCTGTCGCTTCGACCGCAGTGGCCACGGCCCCTTGAGTAGCCTCGACAGCGACACCCGCAGCCTCAGTGGCGCTTTCCAATGCTTCGGGTGCGT
>JBFGFW010000177.1:0-5645 GCA_041579395.1 Sulfitobacter sp. | reverse complement strand
AGATAGTCGATGACCTCGGCGGCGGCGTATTGATCGTGGATCGCGTCATAGCCGATGCGCACCCCGGTCGTGGTAACAACCGATTTCCATTCCGTTTCGCTGTCGGTGGACCGGGTCAGGGCCATGCGGAACCCCGCCTCGACCATGCGGGCCGTGTTTTCGCCGCGTTCAAGCAAGCGAAACATCCAGTAAAGACCCCCTGCGGTTTTGCCAAGCATCGCGCTATTCCTCCAAGACCCAGGTGTCTTTGGTGCCACCGCCCTGGCTTGAATTGACCACCAGCGACCCTTCTTGCAGCGCCACGCGGGTCAGCCCGCCGGGCGTAATCTCGATCCCGTTGGGCGACACCAGAACATAGGGGCGCAGATCGACGTGGCGCGGTGCCAGCCCACCATCGACAAAGATCGGCACGGTCGACAGCGACAGCGTGGGTTGCGCGATATAATTTGACGGGCGCGCGCGCAGTTTGGCCGCGAAATCCTCAAGCTCTTGTTTGGACGCGGCGGGGCCGACCAGCATGCCATAGCCGCCCGATCCGTGCACTTCCTTGACCACCAGATCCTTGAGGTTGTCGAGCGTGTATTTCAGGGCGTCAGGTTCAGCACAGCGGAAGGTTTCAACGTTTTTCAGGATCGCCTTTTCGCCGGTATAGAATTCGACGATCTCGGGCATGTAGGAATAGATCGCCTTGTCGTCGGCGATACCCGCACCGGGCGCGTTGGCGATGGTGATGCCGCCCGCACGGTAGATGTCCATGATGCCTGGCACGCCCAACATGCTGTCAGGGTTGAAGTTCAGCGGATCAAGGTAATCATCGTCGATCCGGCGATAGAGCACATCAACAGGTTCGTACCCCAGCGTCGTGCGCATCGCGATCCGGCCATCGACGACGCGCAGGTCATGGCCTTCGACCAGTTCAACGCCCATCTGATCCGCCAGGAAGGAATGTTCGAAATAGGCCGAATTGTGGATCCCCGGCGTCAGAACGGCGACGCGAGGTTTGCCCTTGCAGGCCGGCGGTGCCGTATCACACAGCGCGCGGTGCAGGCTGTCGGGATAGTTGCTGACCGGCTTGACCCGCACGCGGCTGAAAAGTTCGGGGAACATCTGGAGCATGGTTTCGCGGTTTTCCAGCATGTACGACACGCCCGACGGGGTGCGCGCATTGTCTTCCAGCACGAAAAATTCATCCGGGCCGGTGCGCACGATGTCGGTGCCCACGATATGGGTATAGACCTTGCCGGGCGGGCTAAAGCCCATCATCTGCGGCATGAAGGCGACATTCCTGGCGACCAGATCAAAGGGCACAACGCCGGCGCGCAGGATCTCTTGACGGTTATAGACATCGTGCAAAAAGGCGTTGATCGCAGTGACCCGCTGCGCGATGCCTTTGGACAGGCGCTGCCATTCGCGTTCAGCAATGATGCGCGGGACCAGATCAAACGGGATCAGCCGCTCTTGCGCTTCGGCCTGACCGTAGACGTTGAAGGTGATGCCACTGCGCCTGAAAAACGTCTCGGCTTCGCGGGATTTGCGGGTCAGGTGTTCGGGATCCTGTTCGGCAAACCACTTGGCATACCCGGCGTAGGGCGGTGTCACTTTGTCCGGACCGGCGATCATTTCGTCGAAATGCTGTGCGTTCTTTTCCATCATTCGAAGGTATAGCGGATTTCAGGAACCACAAGCGGGATTTGAAGGGCTTAGCCCATGCCGAGCGCGCGATGGGGCGGGGTGGGGTAAATTCGGTCGCGGTTTTTCGGGCCTTGCAGGGGGACATTTCCGGTCGCAGGATAGGGGATGAATTTTGACACCCCATATGACATTCGCCGCGGGCCTGTTTTGGCGCGCAATGTGGTTGCCACATCTCAACCTTTGGCGGCGCAAGCCGGGCTGTCGATGCTGTATCGCGGCGGCAATGCGGTGGACGCCGCGCTGGCCGCCGCGATCACGCTGACGGTGGTTGAACCCACGGGCAACGGACTGGGCAGTGACGCGTTTGCGATCCTGTGGGACGGTAATGCGCTGCACGGGCTGAACGCATCGGGGCGGTCCCCGGCGGGGCTAGTGCCGGGCAAAGTGGATCAGCGTGGCTGGGGCAGTGTGACCGTGCCCGGTGCCGTCTCGGGATGGGTTGCGCTGTCGGGACGGTTTGGCGCGCTGCCGTTTGAAACACTGTTTTCGCCTGCAATAGACTATGCCGAGAACGGGTTTCCCGTGTCCCCGATCATTGCGCGGCTGTGGCAGCTGGGGGGTGCCGCCCTGAAGGATCAGCCGGGCTTTGCCGATTGTTTTTTGCCACATGGCCGTGCCCCTGTTGCGGGCGAAACGTTTCGAAACCCTGCACTGGCGCAAAGCCTGCGGCTGATCGCACAGACCAAGGGCGCGGCGTTTTATTCCGGTGTGCTGGCGGAACAGATTGCGGCGGACGCGGCGCGGCATGGATCGGCCCTGACACTGGAGGATCTGGCACATCACTGCGCCGATTGGACCAATACGATTTCCCAAGATTATGCCGGGGTTGCCTTGCATGAAATTCCCCCCAACGGCCAGGGGATCGCCGCGCTGTCAGCGCTTGGCATTCTTGGACACTTTGATTTGGCGGGGCATGCCCCCGACAGCCCGCAGGCGCTGCACCTGCAGATCGAGGCGGTCAAACTGGGGTTGGCAGATGCCGAAACCTTTGTCGCCGATCCTGCGCATATGGGGGTGACGCCTGAAGAGATGCTGAACGCAGCCTATTTGACGCGCCGAGCCGCTGAACTAGACCCTAACAAGGCGAAAACCGCCAAAGCCGGGGCACCTACACAGGGCGGTACGGTGTATGTCTCCGCTGCGGATGCGTCGGGCAAGATGGTGTCGTTGATTCAGTCGAACTATATGGGGTTCGGGTCCGGCGTTGTGGTGCCAAACACCGGGATCAGTATGCAGAACCGCGGCGCGGGTTTTGTCGATCAGCCCGGACATGCCAACCAGATCGGGCCGGGCAAGCGGCCGTTTCATACGATTATCCCCGGTTTTGTGACGCAAAACGGCGCACCGCTGATGAGCTTTGGCGTGATGGGCGGCCCGATGCAGGCACAAGGTCACGTCCAGATGGTGACCCGGACAACGGTGCATGGCCAGTCGCCCCAAGCCGCAAGCGATGCGCCGCGTTGGCGGTTCGTCGCGGGGCGTCAGGTCGCCGTTGAAAGCACGATGCCCGATGCCACCGTGTCAGCGTTGGAATCCATGGGCCATCAGATCGTACGCGAGGCCCCCGACAACGCCTTTGGATTTGGCGGCGCGCAATTGATCCAGCGGCAGGGCGATGGCTATGCCGCAGGAACTGATCACCGCAAAGACGGGTGCGCCGTTGGCTTTTGACCCCGTATCAGAGAGTTAAGGATTGCGATGACGGACCCCGACACATTGCTGCGCGCCCTGTTTGACCGTGCCGTTTCGGTTGCCGATCCCATGCAAAGCCTTGCCGCTTTCCTGCCGCCCAAGCCGCCCGGCCGTGTCGTGGTGATCGGCGCGGGCAAGGCCAGTGCGCGGATGGCTGAAGCGGTCGAAGCCGAATGGGGGCCGTGCGAGGGGCTTGTGATCACGCGCTACGGCTATGGGCGGGCCTGTCAGGGGATCGAGGTCGTCGAAGCCGCGCACCCGGTGCCGGATCAGGCCGGGCAGGACGCCACTTTGCGGATGCTGGAGTTGCTGGACAAGTTGGGCGAGGACGATTTTGTGCTGGCGCTGATCTCTGGCGGGGCATCTGCACTGCTGGTGGCACCGCTGGTGGGCATCACTTTGGCCGAAAAGCAGGCGGTGAACGCAGCGCTATTGGCATCGGGTGCGCCGATCCAGCAGATGAACGTGGTGCGCAAACACCTAAGCCGGGTGAAAGGCGGGCAGCTTGCAGCGGCGGCCTACCCTGCGCAGATGCTGGCGTTGATGATCTCGGACGTGCCGGGGGATGATATGGCGATGATCGGATCGGGCCCCACGGTTGGCGATGCGACGTCGGTAGAGGATGCCCGTGCGATACTGGACCGCTGGCATATCGTACCACCCCCTTCGGTAAAGGCAGCATTGGCCCGTGGATCGCAGGTGGTCCCACCGGGTGATGTACGGCTGTCGCGGGTGACGAACCAGATCTACGCCGCCCCTAAACAATCGCTTGATGCGGCAGAATCGATGGCCGTGGCGGCGGGCTTGCGCGTGCAAAGGCTGGGCAATGATCTGGAAGGCGAGGCGCGCGATGTCGCCGTGGCCCATGCACAGATGGCATTGGCCGCGCAGGCCGCGCTTGGCCCGACGGATGCGCCGCTGCTGCTGTTGTCCGGGGGCGAATTGACCGTGACCCGGCGCGGCGATGGGGTGGGGGGGCCGAACGCGGAATATTGCCTTGCCCTCGCCTTGGCGCTGAACGGTGCCGCAGGGATCTGGGCGCTGGCCTGCGATACCGATGGCGTTGATGGCGCGGCAGAGGTTGCGGGTGCCATCGTGCGGCCCGAAACCCTTGACCTGGCCCGCGCGGCGGCCACCGACGCCCAAGCCGCATTGGCCGCGAACGACGCGCATGGGTTTTTTGCAACAGTCGGGGATCAGGTCATTACCGGCCCGACACTTACAAATGTTAATGATTTCCGTGCCATGGTCGTCTATCCAGCAAAAGACAGTCGTAAACGAGAGTAATGAGCCCCTATTGTTGTCAATAAAGACATAAATCCAATTAATTTACCCGATTGTAGTTGTTGCTGATATAGGTGCTACCTATAAGTGAAAGCCATATGAAAAGGTCAAAAAGCCGCCACCACATGCCGTAATAGCGACGGAAAGGCGACTTGAGTGGTCAAAAGTGGGTTGTGTTTGTTGTTTAAGCGCCTTGAATCAATTCTTATCGTTGTCGGTTTGATCGTCACGTTAGGTATCTTTGCCGAAGGGTTGCGGATGAACCGCGTGGCCGCAAAGGCGGAATTCCAGCGGGTGACCGAAAACGGAATGCAGGCGCTACAGACGCGCATGAACATCTACCTGCAAAGCCTGAATGGCGCTGCGGGCATGATGCAAGCCTCAGAAAACATCGAATTCGACGATTACGAGACCTTTGTAAAAAGCCTTGATCTTCAAAAGCAACTGCCCGGTATCAACGGGATCGGCTTTATCGAGCCTGTTCCCCGCGAGGAGGAAGCCGCGTTCGTCGCTGATCTGCGCCGGAATGGGGTAAAGGATTTCAACGTCCATCCGGAAACTGACAGCGCCGTCAAATTCGTGATCAAGTATATCGCCCCGGTCGGCATCAACAAGCAGGCGGTCGGCCTTGATATCAGCTTTGAGACCGGGCGGCGCGAGGCAGCAGAGCGTGCGCGTGAGACCGGCTTGCCGCAATTGACGCCGCGGATATTGCTGGTGCAGGACGAGACCAAACAGCCCGGCTTTTTGTTGCTGCGCCCATTGTTTGAAAACAAGGGTGCTAACACGGGCGACTTTTTGGGCTGGGTCTATGCGCCCTTTGTCGGCCGCAACCTGATGCAGGGTCTGACGCCTGAGCAAAACAAGATCTTCGACTTCAACGTGTTCGATGCGACCATGGCCGATCCGACCACATTGATCTATGGCAGCAACAACGAAGATCTGGCTGCCGGCAAATACGAGATGCGATACACTGT
>JBFGFW010000176.1:0-5683 GCA_041579395.1 Sulfitobacter sp. | reverse complement strand
TCACCCTTGGCGGCAGCGATCTGCACGATGACGACGATGTCCGCGAGGTCAGCATTCTGACCGACGACGAGCGCCCGTTCGTGCAATACAGTGAACGCAAGGCGACAAGCGGAGACGACGCATGATCGACCTCCTGCTTGAACCGTTTGGCTATGCATACATGTTCAACGCCATGTGGGTTTCAGCCATGGTCGGGGCGTTCTGCGCGTTCTTGTCGTGCTATCTGATGCTCAAGGGCTGGTCGCTGATCGGCGATGCGCTCAGCCATTCTGTGGTGCCGGGCGTCGCGGGGGCCTATATGCTGGGCCTGCCCTTTGCGCTTGGCGCGTTTCTGGCAGGCGGTCTGGCGGCCGGGGCGATGCTGTTCCTGTCCGGCCGGTCGGGGCTGAAGATCGACGTGATCATCGGCATCATCTTTACGTCGTTTTTTGGGCTGGGGTTGTTCATGGTGTCGCTGTCGCCGATGTCGGTCAGCATTCAGACTATTATCATGGGCAACATTCTGGCGATTGCGCCGCAGGATATCGTGCAGCTGGCGATCATCGGGGTTGTTTGCCTGACGGTGCTGTTGCTGAAATGGAAAGACCTGATGGTCACGTTTTTTGACGAAAACCACGCGCGCACAATCGGGCTGCGGCCTGACCTGCTGAAGGCGATTTTCTTCATGCTTTTATCCGCCGCCGTGGTTGCGGCGATGATGACGGTCGGGGCGTTTCTGGTGATCGCGATGGTTGTGACACCTGGGGCCACGGCCTATCTGCTGTGCGACCGCTTTCCGCGTCTGATCATCGTGTCGGTTGTGATCGGGACGGTGACCGGTTTTCTGGGGGCCTATGCCAGCTACTTTCTGGATGGGGCCACGGGCGGCGTTATCGTCACGTTGCAAACGGCAATTTTTCTGCTGGCCTTTGCCTTTGCACCCAAACATGGCGTGCTGGCGGCCCGGCGCAAGGCGGCCCAAGCCTTGCGCAGCCTGCGCGACGCAAAAGGGGCGCTGTGATGGAAACGCTGCTCTTGCCCTTTCAGTTTCCCTTCATGCAAAATGCTTTCTGGATCGTGCTGCTGGTCGCCCCGCCCACGGCGCTGTTGTCATGCTTTCTGGTTCTGAAAGGCTGGGCGCTGATGGGTGACGCGGTCAGTCACGCGGTCCTGCCGGGCGTGGTGCTGGCGTGGATCACCGGACTGCCGCTGATCGTGGGCGCGTTTGCGGCGGGCATGTCCTGCGCGCTGCTTACGGGGTATCTGAGCCTTAACAGCCGGATCAAGCAAGACACCGTGATGGGCGTGGTTTTTTCGGGGATGTTTGGTGTGGGCATCATCATGTACACGTCGATCAGCACCAACATGCATCTGGATCATATCCTGTTTGGCAACATGCTGGGCGTCGGGTCACAGGATCTGTGGACGGCAGGTTTGATCTCGGTTTTCGTGACCGGGTTTCTGGTGTTGAAGTGGAAAGACCTGCTGTTGCATGCCTTTGATCCGGCGCAGGCGCAGGCCAGCGGGCTGCGCACGGGGCTGTTGCATTATGGGCTTCTTGCGGTGCTGTCGCTGACCATCGTCGCGACGCTGACGGCGACCGGGCTGATCTTGGCTGTGGCGCTTTTGGTCACGCCGGGGGCAATCGCGTTTCTGCTGGTGCGCAGCTTTGGCCCGATGCTTATCGCCTCGGCGGTGGTGTGTACGGGGTCGATGCTGGCGGGCACGTACCTAAGCTTTTTCATCGACAGCGCACCGGCCCCGACGATCGTGCTGATCCTCACGGCGGTGTTCGTGCTGGCCTTTGCGAACCGGCTTTACATAACGCGCAAAACCTCACGTCTGGCCGTGGCGCATGATGCCAGCAACGGGGCATAGGCAATCCGTGCGATCTTGATTTCAGGGCGGGCTGTGCATCTTGTAAGCCGACATTGCGCTGCCGAAAATCGGCACCAAGATGGATAAAGGGGGCTTCATCAGGCCCGAGTGAGACGACGAAACCTAAGCCCTTTTCATCAGCGGGGGTGGCCTTAACGGATAAGGTATTGTGCGTGATCCAGCGGGCTGCGGGTATCGCGTTGAACTGGCCGAGATGAACGGCTTTGCCTCGGCCACCTCGTCCGCATCGACAAAGTTGTTTCACGGCGGGGTGCGCAATCTGGAATACCGGGAAAGCCTGCTCGTAACATGCAACGATCCGGTGTCGATCGACGACATTGTCCGGACCTATTCAGGCGTGCGGCCGCTCTAGAATGACTGGGCCAGTTCAGCGACGGCGGCAACACGTGACAATGTGTTCACGGTCGGTAAGGTCGCCGGGGCACCGTTGCTGAATGTCCTTGGCGGCATGATCAATACTTACCGCCAACTTTCCGAAACGTTGCTGAAAAAGATCACGCCGTTTTTCGATATCACCGCCGCTCCGTGCACGGCAGGGGGCTTTGCCGGGCGACGCGAAGTCTGCGGCAGATTTGGGGCAGCTTTTCGGGGCCGATCAGATCGAAGCTCCGGACGCTTGGATGTTTGAAACAGCAACAAAACCGCAGCAACAACACGCGCGACAGACCGGTGATAAAGGGAAACGCCGTGCTGCTTGTTGCTCTGGATCGACGTGCGCGACTACCGCAGTCGTCAGACGCTTTGCGCATCTTGGCCAAGTCCCATCTGTCTGATAAACCTGCGGCATCCGATGCTCGCATAGTTCCGGGGGACGCGCATGCCGTATATCCTTGCCATTGATCAGGGTACCACATCGACCCGCGCCATCGTGTACGATGGTACCATGACGTCCGTGGCGTCGGCGCAACAGGAATTTCCCCAACACTTCCCTCAATCCGGTTGGGTCGAACATGACCCCGAAGACCTGTGGCACAGCACCTTGGCGACCTGTCGCGCCGCGCTGCAAAAGGCCGATGTCACCGCGAAGCAGATCGCGGGCATCGGCATCACCAATCAGCGCGAAACCGTCGTTGTCTGGGACAAGGCCACAGGCCAGCCGATCCACCACGCCATTGTCTGGCAAGACCGCCGCACCGCTGATCAGTGCCGCAGTCTGCGCGATAGCGGCCATGAAGACATGATCATTGACCGCACCGGCCTGTTGCTGGACCCGTACTTCTCAGCCACCAAACTTGCGTGGATTCTGGATCACGTGGACGGTGCACGTGACCGTGCCGCCGCAGGCGATCTGCTGTGCGGCACCGTCGACAGCTTTCTGATCTGGAAACTGACCGGCGGGCGTGTCCATGCCACAGACGCCACCAACGCCGCCCGCACCATGCTCTATGACATCCGCAAGGGACGGTGGAGCCAGACCATCTGTGATTTGCTCAACATCCCCCTGCAGATGCTGCCGCAGGTCAAGAATTGCGCCGATGATTTCGGCACCACGCAGGCCGACCTGCTGGGCGGCGAGATCGCGATTTGCGGCGTTGCGGGTGACCAGCAGGCCGCGACCGTGGGGCAGGCGTGTTTTGAGCCGGGCATGGTAAAATCGACGTATGGCACCGGCTGCTTTGCGCTGCTGAACACCGGCGACACGCCTGTGCGGTCGAAAAACCGCCTGCTGACCACCATTGCCTATCAGCTTGACGGAAAACCGACCTACGCGCTTGAAGGTTCGATTTTTGTCGCGGGGGCAGTCGTACAATGGCTGCGCGACGGGTTGCAGATCATCTCGGATGCGTCGGAAACGCAGGCGCTGGCAGAACGGGCGGATCCGCATCAGAACGTCATTTTGGTGCCCGCTTTTGTCGGTCTGGGCGCACCCTATTGGAACCCCGATTGCCGCGGTGCCGTGTTTGGCCTGACCCGTGCAACCGGCCCTGCCGAGATGTCCCGTGCCGCGCTGGAAAGCGTGGGCTACCAGACCCGCGACCTACTTGACGCGATGGCTGCCGATTGGCAGGCAACCGGTGTGCAGCCCACCTTGCGCGTCGATGGCGGCATGTCGGCCAGCGACTGGACCATGCAATTTTTGTCCGACATCATCGGCGCGCCGGTTGACCGACCAACGGTGCATGAAACCACGGCTTTGGGGGTGGCGTGGCTTGCGGGGATGCAGGCGGGGGTCTATCCTGATCAGGACCAATTCGCGAAATCCTGGACCCAGGAAATCCGCTTTACGCCGCAAATGGACGATGACCAGCGCAATGAAAGATATGCGCGCTGGAAGAAGGCCGTTCAGGCGACCCTGAATTTTTAAGGAACCACCATGACAGCACCCACGCTTCGGCAATATCTGACGCAAAACGCCTTTGACCCCGATCTGACGTTTCTTCTTGAGGACATCGCGTCAGCCGCCCGCAACATCGCCGATCTGGTGCGCACCGGGGCGTTTGACGGCAATCTTGGCGCGGCAGGGGCGGTCAATGTGCAGGGCGAGGCGCAAAAGACGCTGGATATCATGGCCAATGATGTTTTTGAACACGCTTGCGCCAACAGCCCGCGACTGGCCGCACTGGTGTCCGAAGAAGTCGAAGACGTCACCTGGCTGAAAGACCCCGAAGCGGGCGATTTTCTGTTGTACTTCGACCCTCTTGATGGGTCGTCCAATCTGGATGTGAACCTGTCGGTGGGGTCGATCTTTGCCATTATGCAGGTTCAGAAAGACGGCGACCGCAACGTGCTGCACGCTGGGCGCAATCAGGTCTGCGCGGGCTACGCAATCTATGGCCCGTCTACGATGCTGGTGATCACGCAAGGGGCCGAGGTTGCCGGGTTCAGCAGCCGGCCCGGCACCGGCGAATTCAGCCTGACGCATCCCAAGATGACCGTGCCAACGGAAACATCCGAATATGCGATCAACACCGCGCGTGCACGCTATTGGCACGCCCCGGTGCGCCGCTATATCGACGAATGCGTGGCTGGCAAAGATGGCCCGCGGGACCGGTCGTTCAACATGCGCTGGACCGCGTCGATGGTTGCCGATGTGCACCGCATCCTGATCCGGGGCGGCGTGTTCTTGTATCCCGCCGACACCAACAACCAGAAAACCGGCGGCAAGCTGCGCCTGATGTACGAGGCCAACCCTATGGCGATGATCATCGAAACGGCGGGTGGTGCCGCGTCGACCGGCGAAGGGCCGATCATGGATGTGACCCCGCAAGCACCGCACCAGCGCGTGCCGGTGATCCTGGGATCGCGTGCGGAAGTCGAGCGGCTGGTGGACTATCACAAGGCCGCGGCAGACACCGCAGGCGGTTAAGGGCCTGCGGTTGCAATCTTGTGTTATGCCGCGGGCTTTGCATTTCGTGGCGCAGGCACAGCCGATCAAGCAGCCTGTCCCGAACACCGTGCAGCAACGACCACAGGTTGAATCGCGGCACTGCCGAATAATCTTGAATTACGCAGCCGCTTGGATACCTTGGACCCTGCAACGCATCCAAGACCGAAATTTTATTAAAATTAGGATGCGCATCCTTGGGAGGAAAAAAATGAAGCATTTTACAACTGGTGCCGTTGTCGCCGGGGCGACTTTCTTGTCCCCTTTTGCAGCGAATGCGGAAACCGAAGTTCAGTTCTGGCACGCATTCACGGGCCGTCTGGGCGAACTGGTCGCCGCACAGGTGGAAGATTTCAACGCCAATCAGGACGAATATAACGTCGTCGCGTCTCACAAAGGCAATTATTCCGAGACACTGAACGCAGGTATCGCCGCGTTTCGTGCCGGTGAACAGCCGCATATCCTGATGGTGTTCGAGGT
>JBFGFW010000175.1:0-5774 GCA_041579395.1 Sulfitobacter sp. | reverse complement strand
TGGGCCGATTAGAATGACCATGCCAGATGGCCCTTGAGCTAGCATCGCCGATGTCCGCTGTGTGAGACTAATCTTCCACTCGCTGCCGTTGCTCAATTTCCCCGCAACCGTAAAGCGCCTTGGGAAGGTATGGGCGCAAAGCTCCCATTCGTTGCATATTACAGTGATGTCTGCTATGCCCCGTTTAGCTCGATGGATTCCCCAAGTCCAAATCGACCTAAGTAAACACCACTTCCGAATATCTGATAGAGCCAGAAATGGAGCAAAGTTACCTTATGTCCAGTGCGACATAGGTTGCTCGGGAGAAAGAGTTATAGTCGACATGTCACATCTTGATACGATGGATGGCCTGACGTTTGAAACTGACCGCGTTGGCATCATCCGAGACATCGGAGCGACGAACTGGAATGCGTTTGCTATCGAAAACGGGGCACCGGAGATCGCAGCAGAGGCGGTTTTAGATCGCAACCTGTTTGACTTCATTGCAGGAACACAGGTGCAAGACCAGCTGAGGCATGTGATGGACAGAATAGCACTGGACCCCAACTGGTCATGGGTACTGCCTTTTCGCTGCGATAGCCCGGATCGCAAGCGCAACATCTGTCAAAGTCTTAGGCCAATTTTCTCAGAGAATGTTTGCAAGGGGTTCATCTTTCAATCCGTTGAGCAGCATTCTCAGCAGCGGCCCCCGATAGGCCTCTATGATTTCAAGAGACTCCGAAAACTGGCCAAAAACGACAACCACCTACCGGTTATCAGGATGTGCAGTTGGTGCCAAAGAGTCGGATCCCCCACAGGACACGGTGATCGATGGATATCGGCTGAAGATTATTACGCAGGGGGCGGACAGAGCGAGGTGCGCATCAACCATGCCATCTGCGAAGACTGCCTTGAAACCACGCTCAGACTTTTTTGACGTAAAGGGGCCATCGACACATAGCCTGTGTTGCGGCGACCCTTTGATCTCGCACCTCAACCCGGACTTTAGCCAAACTAAAAACGCCCCCGCGTTGCGGAGGCGTTTTTAAGTCGTGATGGATACCGGGGGGTTACTCTGCCCAAGAAACGCCGGTCAGGTCGGTGGCTTGGGTGGGCGCGTTTGTCCAAAGACCCTGAACGTCAGCCTTGGCAACCGACAGGGCGGCCAGCTGGAACAGGTAGGCGTTCACGTAATCCTGCGCGATCATCTTTTGCGCCTCGCCCAGCATCTGGTTGCGCATGTCGGGGTCGGTTGTCGCGTTCAACTTGGCCATAAGCGCCTGAAAATCCGGGTTGTCGTACTGAAAGTAGTAATCCGGATTGGCGTAAATGTTGATGTCCATCGGTTCTGTGTGACTGACGATGGTCAGATCAAAGTTCTTGCCTTTGAACACGGTCTCAAGCCATTGCGCCCATTCCACGTTGTTGATCTTGGCAGTGATCCCCACATCAGCCAGCTGAGCGGCGATGATCTCTCCGCCGCGACGGGCGTAGGACGGTGGCGGCAGGTCAAGCGTGGTCTCGAACCCGTCGGGAAAACCCGCTTCGGCCAGCAGGGCCTTGGATTTTTCGGGATCAAAGTTGCTCAGCGCGGTTTCGTCGACATAGGCCGGGTTGTGCGGGGCGAAATGCGTGCCGATGGGCGTGCCATAGCCAAACATCGCGCCATCGATGATCGCCTGACGGTCAATCGCATGGGCGACCGCCTCGCGGACCTTGATGTTATCGAAGGGGGCCTTCTTGTTGTTCATCGCCAGGATTGTTTCACCCTCGGTTGATCCGACCAGAACCTGAAAGCGGGGGTCCGCCTCGAACTGGGGCAGGTTTTCGGGGGCGGGGAAGCCAACGAACACATCGACATCTTCGGCCATCATCGACGCGAACGCGGCCGTCGGGTCCGAGATGAACTTGAACGTCGCGATATCAAGGGCGGCTGGCGTCCCCCAGTAGTTGGGATTCTTTTCAATCACGATGTTGTCGCCCTGGGTCCAGCTGGTGAACTTGAAGGCACCGGTGCCGATGGGCAATTGCTTGATATTGTCGATGCTTTCGGGTGCCACAATCACCGCATCGCCCCAGGCCAGGTTGAACAGCATGTTGCCGTTTGGCTCGCTGAGTTTAATCTCCACGGTCGCGGGATCAATCACGTTCACTTCGGCGATGGCGGCGTAAAGCGCCTTTTGGGCATTGGCGCTGTCTTCGGCATTGATCCGGTCGAGGCTGAATTTCACATCATCTGCGTCCATCGTGGTGCCGTCATGGAAGGTCACGCCGGTTTGCAGCTTGAACGTATAGGTCAGGCCGTCTTCGGAGATGTCCCACGACTTGGCCAGGCCGGGAACCACCGAACCATCGCCCACAAAGCGGGTCAGCCCTTCCAACACATTGGAATACAGGACCGAATCGATCGCCCCGGCGGCAGCACTTGTTGGATCAAGATGGGGCGGCTCTAGCTGCATGGCGACGGTGATATCGGTCTTGGCAAGCCCGGCACCGGCCATCAAAGCGGCCGCGCAGGTGCCAAGGATAAGTGAGCGAAGGTGGAACATCGGTGTCTCCCTGATAATACCTGACAAAAGGTTACTCAGTTCCAAAGGCTTTGGCCAGCACTGCCGTACGGTCAGACATTCGTATTGTGCAGGGGATGACGGCAGGCTATGCGCCAGCTTCGTTTTGTCTGGCAGAGGTGTATCATGGCTGCGGTATCGTCCACATTGGGCATTGATTTCGGAACGTCCAACTCTGCCGCCGGATATTCGGTTGATGGAATTCCCCGGCTGATCAAAGTAGAAAACGGCGACATTACCCTGCCGACGGCATTGTTTTTCGACACGGATGCCAAGCAGATCGTCTATGGGCGCGGTGCGCAGGAAGCATTGGTTGCCGGCGACGAAGGCCGCTACATGCGCGCGCTTAAAAGTCTGCTCGGCACGCCGTTGATGCGTGAAAGCCGGGTGATGCTGGGCAAGCGGATGGATTTCATCGCCATCGTCGCCAGCTTTTTGGCCGAGATCAAAGCGCGGGCCGAGGCAGAGACCGGGCAGGTGTTTGACCGCGCCCTGTCGGGCCGCCCGGTGATGTTTCACAGCGCCGATCAGATGCGCAATGCGCAGGCGTTGCTGGATCTGACCGAATGCTACCAAAAGGCGGGGTTCAGCGATGTGCGGTTCATGCCCGAACCCGAAGCCGCAGCGCTGGCCAACCGTGCGGTTCTGGAACCGGGTGATCTGGGGCTGATCGTGGACATCGGCGGAGGTACGTCCGATTTCACCTTGTTCCGACAGAAAGGCGACGCAGGCATCCATATTCTGGCCAGCAAGGGACTGCGGGTCGGCGGTACAGATTTCGACCGCGAGCTGAGTTTGCAGCACGTGATGCCCAAGCTGGGCATGCACAGCCAGATCCGCCATGTTTTTGGCGACGAAACCCATGCAGCGCCCCATGCGGTCTTCACCGATCTGGCGACCTGGCAAAAGATCCCGTTTCTGTACACGCGCGAACAGCGCCGCGCGGCAGAAGATCTGGCGAAATATGCTGTCGAGCCCAAGCTGATGAACCGTCTGGTCAAGGCGCTGGAAGATGAGCTGGGGCATGACATCGCCTTTGCCGTCGAAGCGGGCAAGATCGCGGCGAACGATCCGGATGCTTCCGCACCGCCCGAGATTAAGCTGGACCTGCTTGAATTGGGCCTGCGCGTTGATCTGCCCCCCGCCATGATGGCCGCGACCTTGACGGGCATGGCCGCCCAGATCGCACAGACCGCCATCGCGCTGACCGATCAGGCAGAGGTGGCCACGTTAGAGGTGACCAAGCTTATTTTCGTCGGTGGGTCCAGTCTGATGGGCGTGATCGACATGGCCATGCGCGCGGCCTTCCCCCAAGCGCAACTGCACCGTGGCGAGGCGATGACCGCCATTGTCGATGGGCTGGCCATTGCAGCACCGCGTGCGTTTGCCCGTGGTTAGGGTCTAGTTTCTTGGCAAGAGCAGTGTTTCGAGCGCCGCGCCCATGACGCAGGCGCTGTCGACCATGTCATCGATGCCGATATATTCGTCGGGCTTGTGCGCCAGCTCCAACAGACCCGGACCGTAGGCGATGCAATTCTTGAGTTTGCCGATACGGTCGATGTGTTTTTGGTCATATGATCCGGGCGACGCGACATATTCCGGCGGCTTGCCGATGATGTCTTGAATGGCATCGGCCACAGTCTTCACAACCGGCGCGTCCCGGTCTGTCATCGAGGGCAAGACAGCGTTCAGTTCCGTCAACACATAGTCGAAATCAACACGTGTCTCGCGTAGACCTTCCAGCAGGTTGCGAACTTCGGCGCGGACCGCATCCAGCGGTTCTTCGATCAGAAAACGCCGGTCGATGGTGATCCGGCAACTGTCGGGAACGCAATGGGCGGGCAGTCCATCGAAATCGTCATCGTTTTCCTTTTGGCCGCCGTGGATCGAATTGATGTTCATGGTCGAACTGCGCGCGCCTTCGGGGACGACCGGCATATCGGTGTACCTTGCAGCCATGGCGGGGAACAGCTTGGTCTCAAACTCGGACAGCACGGCACCCATGTGGCGCACGGCGCAATCGCCCAGAAACGGCATTGAGCCGTGTGCGATCTCGCCTTTCGTCTCGATCTCGGCCCACCAACCGCCGCGGTGACCCAGACAAATGCGGTCTTTCTGCAAAGGTTCAGGGATGATTACATGCTGGACGCGGTCGGGGCTGAAAAAGCCTTGTTCGGCCAGATAGGCAACGCCGCCATAGCCACCGGATTCTTCGTCTGCGGTGCCTGAAATCTCAATTGCGCCCGCAAAATCGGGATGTGTTTCGATAAAGGCTTCGGCCGCGATGATAGAGGTGGCCAACCCCCCCTTCATGTCACAAGTGCCGCGGCCATAAATCCTGCCATCCGAGATGTCAGCGGCAAAGGGATCGAACGTCCAGCCTGCGCCGACTTCGACAACGTCCGTATGGCTGTTGAAATGCACGCAGTCGCCGGGATATTTGCCTTCGCGCCGCGCGACGATGTTCCACCTGGGATATTTTACGCTGTCGCCGGGGGTGCCGAAGGCCCGGATCAGTTGGGTCTGGAACCCATGCTTTTGCAGCCTCGCGTCAAGATATTCGCAGATCAGCCGATAATCGCGCCCCGGTGGGTTCAGCGTGGGAATGCGCACCAGATCCTGCGTCAGGCAGATCAGATCGTCGCATTTGTCTATAATCGCGTCTGAAAGCTTGCTTGTCATGGGGCCCATGTTTCAACGGGCATCCGGCCATGGCAAGGGATGTCTTTCGTTGAGCCGTTGGATTTGAGTTTATTCTGCAAAATGAAGAAGGGTGACGGCGTTTTTTTTTGTCAGGGCGCACTTATTCCGCGATGTCTTTCAGCGCGGCAAGCAACGCGCGCACTTCGTCCAGGGTGTTGTAGTGGCACAGCGATACGCGCACGGCAGCATCCAGACCCAACGGCGTCAGGATGTTGCCAGAATAGTGGTCAGCCTTGCGCAGGTGGGTGCGGATCCCCTGGGCGTTCAAGCGTTCGACGATTGCGGCGGCGGGAACGGACTTGAGCGTAAAGCCAACCAAACCTTCGCGGTCGGGGTTGTCGGCACCGCCCAATATGGTCACGCCCGGCAAGTCGGCGATCCCTGATAGGTTGCCGATACCGTTCCGGATTCTCTTTTCAGTACGAAGAGAATCGCGAAATTGTGCAATTATCAACTATTTTGGACCGGTTTAGTCGTCTGGACCCCAGACCATTACTTTTTTTAGACCTTAAGACATCGCTGGAT
>JBFGFW010000174.1:0-5779 GCA_041579395.1 Sulfitobacter sp. | reverse complement strand
GGATGTTTTCTTTCAGGTCCAGTTGCATTATCGGATAGCTGCGATCGGCGCTCAGCACATAGGCCGTCGCCAGGGTCATCGTGTGCTCAGCCGCGGCTTCGCGCTCGCGCTCTTCCGATGCGGTTTGCGCAACCGCTGCGTCAGACCAAAGCATTCCGCCTGCGCCTGCAAGCATCGCCGCCGTGAAGCTGCCGGATCCCGCCAGTTTCAGAAAATTCCGTCGCTCTGCGGATACGACTTCATTGTTCAGTTTTTTCATTGTAGTTCCTCCCGTTTGAATAATGATCGTTAGTTTTTAGACGTCTTTGCGCCCTTTTTTTCGCGTGCTTCTCGCTGAAGAATTCCGATGACAAAGACCACGGACGCGGACAGCAGCAGGCACAATTCTGTAATGCTGCCAAAAATCGGTCCGTCACCGAAGGCACCGATCACCACGTTTGCCGTGAAGATCAGAAACAGGATCAATGCTACCAGAAATGCCATGTTTTCCCCCGCTATCTCTTAATTTCCGCGATTCGTTATAAATGTAAGCGCTTACATAAATCCATGCAAGCGTTTACATTGGCATCAGATCGTCCCTAATGGGCAAACAGGCAGTTGGTACCGCACTGGGATGGTTCAACGTTTAAAATCAGGTGCAATGTTCACTTTCCCCAAGAATGTGAACCGTAAAAAAAGGTACGGACGGCACATGGATCACTCCTCCGATGAAAGGTCAGTCCCGACGCTCGCGGATGTGGCGCGCTATGCAAATGTGTCCACGGCGACCGTTTCGCGCTGCCTGAATTCACCGGAACTCGTGGTTGAGCTGACCCGCGTAAGGGTGATGAAGGCCGTTGCCGAACTGGGTTATACGCCTAATTTCGGGGCCCGTGCCTTGGCCGCAAAGCAGACCAACACCATCGGTGCCATCATTCCGACAATGGAAAACGCGGTCTTCGCCCGTGGCATCCAGGCCTTTCAAGAAGAGTTGGTCCGCAATGGCAAAACGCTTCTGATCGCTTCCTCTGCCTATGATGAACGGCTTGAAGAGGAACAATTGCGCACGATCGTTGCGCGCGGTGCCGATGGCGTTCTCTTGATCGGATACGATCGCAGCGACGCAATCTATAAGTTACTGAAAAAAAGGTCAGTTCCCTGTGTCGTCGCCTGGTCTTTCGATAATACACAGCGACAGCCTGCCGTTGGCTTTGACAACAGGCACGCCATGGCCGAACTGGCGCGTCTTGTGATCCGTCAAGGGCACCGAAATATTGCCTGTATCTCGGCACCGATCGCGGGAAATGACAGGGCGCGCGGACGTGTCGAAGGCATCAGACAAGCCATGACCGAGGCGGGTCTTACCGGTGAAACCTTGACGCTGACACAAACCCCCTATGGCATTGAGGCGGGCGAAATCGCGCTGCGCTCAACCCTGGCCAAATCCCCCGATACAACCGCCGTTATGTGCGTGAATGACGTTTTGGCCATCGGCGCGCTGCGGGCAGCCAAGGAAATGGGCCTTCGGGTACCCGAAGACATCTCGATCACCGGATTTGACGACATCGAACTTGCGATGCTGGCCGAACCCGCACTGACGACGGTGCATGTCCCGCACCGCGAAATGGGTCGCCGCGCCGCCAGCATGTTGATCCAGATGGTCAAGCACCGCGAGATACCCGAAAGCATCGAACTCCCGACCGACATCCGCCTCCGGCGCTCGCTTGGTCCCGCCCCCAAATAATGACGTGTCCGGCTTTCAAAGGGCCAACCACGTACGAGCGTGGGTTTTTTGGGGTTTCTGACCTCTTGCAGACCTAAATCAAGCCCGTCTTGACGCCCGGATGATCTGAATCAAGACGATAAGTGTCCATCTGGGCGAGACTTGGGCATTCACGCTTCTCTGTTTCCGCGCCAATTGTCGTGGCCGAAACAGACAGATCGGGGCACCAGATGGGCAATCACGCAAAACCGCCGGAACCGCCAGAGCCAACGGATCTATCCCGGTTGGTGTGGCCGCTGATCTTCATGCTATTTGGGTTCGCCTTCCTTTCCATGCAGATGCCACCCGGGGGCCGGGGACCGGTCGAAGTTTCCTATAGCGAAATGAAAGACCTCATTCGCACGGGCAAAGCGCGCGAGGTGACGCTGGAAGAAAACGCAATTATCGCCATTCTGAACATTCCGACCGACGCGGGGGCTGACAATGTGCGTGCCATTATCCCACAGCAGCCTGATCCCGGACTGCTGGCCCTGCTTGAAGACATGAATGTAGAGGTGACAGCCAAGGAACCGCGCAGGCCATCGGTTCTGGTATCGTTGCTTCCTTGGATCCTGATCCTCGCGTTCTATCTATGGCTCAGCCGCCGCATGATGGGCAGCGGGTTCGGGGGCATGGGCGGCGGCCTTCCGGGCGGGATCGGCGACTTTCTGGGGGGCCGGTCGGCAAAGCCCACAAAACTCGCTCAGCAAGTGACCTTCGCTGATGTCGCCGGTCAGGATCAGGCCAAGCGCGAGGTGTTGGAACTGGTCGAATTTCTGCGCGATCCGGACCGGTTTTCGAAGGTAGGTGCGACTGTTCCGCATGGCGTGCTGCTGATGGGGCCGCCCGGTACCGGCAAGACGCTGCTGGCGCGGGCGTTGGCCGGCGAGGCGGATGTGCCGTTCTTTTCCACCTCTGGGTCCGAATTTATCGAGGTTTTCGTCGGCGTCGGTGCCGGCCGCGTGCGCAAGATGTTCGAAGAGGCGCGCAAGCAATCGCCGTCTCTTATCTTTATCGACGAACTGGACAGCATCGGGCGCACCCGCGGTACCGGCCTTGGCGGCGGCCATGACGAGCGCGAACAGACGCTGAACCAGATCCTTGCGGAACTTGACGGTTTCACCCCGCGCGAGGCCGTGGTGGTGCTGGCCGCCACCAATCGCCCCGATGTGCTGGACCCTGCCCTGCTGCGCCCCGGCAGGTTTGACAGACACGTGACACTTGAATTGCCCGACAAAAACGCACGGCGGGCAATTCTGAATGTTCACATCAAGGATCTTCCGCTGCGCGCCGACGTCGATTTGGATCAGGTTGCCGCTGGCACGCCGGGGTTTTCCGGTGCCGATCTGAAGAACCTTCTGAACGAGGCGGCGATCACAGCGGCCAGGAAGTCGGCCGCAGAAATCACCCCAGAAGATCTGGACGAGGCCCGCGACAAGGTGATGATGGGAACGGTGCGCACGCTTGCGATCCAGCCGGATGAAAAGCACCGCTTGGCCGTGCATGAGGCCGGGCATACCGCCGTCGCCTTCTACAACCCCGATGCCGATCCGATCTACAAGGTCACGATTATTCCACGCGGTCGCACCCTTGGCAGTACCCACATGCTGCCCGAACACGACCGCCACACCCTGCCAGAGGCTTATCTTCGGGTCCAACTGACCACGCTTCTGGCCGGGCGGGCAGCCGAGATGCTGCTGCTCGGGTCGGTCAGTTCCGGTGCCGACGACGACATCCGTCGTGCGACCGTGCTGGCGCGCTCGATGGTCGCGCGCTGGGGCATGGACCCCGATATCGGACCCGTCGATCTGCGCGCCAGCGAGGATCACCCGTTTCTCGGCCAGCAAATCGCGCAGCCGCGCAGTTTTTCGGACCAGACGGCGGCGCGGGTGGACCAGGCAGTGATCACCCTGCTGCACAATGCCGAAGCACAAGCGACGCAGATCCTCAAGGCACACCGCGACCAAATCGATCAGCTTATCGCCCGGCTGGAGGCTGATGAAACCGTTGATCTGCCAACCATCCGTGCCTGCCTTGGCCCCACTGACGGCCCCACCCCCGCCACGAAAAAAAGAGGTCGGAGTCAAAAACCATCAGCCAAAAGCGCGTCATGATAAACCACGTCCGCCTAGATCCGCGCTAGACCGCCGCGCCTGTCATAATTGACCCACATCATGGCTGCGCCGGATTCCGACCGTTAGAATTTTCGCAACAGGTGGGAGCGCGCAATGGTGGTCAAGCCCGAAACGATCTTTCGAACTGCGGGCCTGACCAAGGTCTATCGCAGCGGCGCGCAGGAGGTACATGCCTTGCGCGGGGTGGATTTCACGGCGCGGCAAGGCGAATTCGTCGTGATCCTCGGCCCCTCGGGTTCGGGGAAATCGACATTTCTCAATATCGTCGGTGGACTGGATACTGCGACGGCAGGCGATGTCTGGTTCAAGGATCTGGAATTGACCACCCTGGATGAACGCGGGTTGACGGAGTATCGCCGCGACCACGTCGGCTTTGTGTTCCAATTCTACAACCTGGTGCCCAGTTTGACCGCTCTTGAAAACGTCGCCCTCGTCACCGAAATCGCCCGGCACCCGATGACCGCAGACGAAGCGCTGGCGCTGGTGGGACTGACCAACCGCCGCGACCATTTCCCGGCCCAACTGTCGGGTGGCGAACAGCAGCGGGTGGCAATCGCCCGCGCCATCGTCAAAAACCCCGAGGTCTTGCTGTGCGACGAGCCGACCGGCGCACTGGATTCCGCCACTGGCATCGTTGTGCTTGAGGCCCTGACGCAGGTGAACCGCACGATTGGGGCGACCACGCTGGTCATTACCCATAACGTGGCCATCCGCGAAATCGCCGACCGGGTCTTGCGCTTTGCCGACGGGCAGATCGTCGGAGAGACCGTCAACGACACCAAGAAAAGCCCGGCGGAAGTATCATGGTGATTTCGCCCCTGCGCCGCAAGGTCCTGCGCGATTTGCGCCGTCTTTGGGCGCAGGTGCTGGCGATTGCGTTGGTGCTGGCGGCCGGTGTTGCCACGTTGGTTCTGGGCAACGGGGCTTATTCTTCCTTGTATGAGACGCGGGCGCGATATTACGATAATTATCGTTTTGCCGATGTTTTTGCCGATGTGACACGGGCACCGCGCGCATTGCTAAGTGAGATCAGTGAAATCGACAACGTGCTGGCCGCAGAGGCCCGGATCGTGAAGCTGGCGTTGCTTGACATGCCGACGATGGCCGAGCCGGGCACCCTGCTCATGGTTTCGCTGCCCGAGGACGTGGATCGGGGGCTGAACCTGCTGCACCTTCGGCAAGGACGGTTGCCAGATCCCCAATCAGCCCGTGACGTGGTGGTGTCGGAGGGATTTGCAGCCGCCCACCGGCTGCGCCCCGGTGCACCGTTTACGGTGCAGATGAATGGCGAAAGGCGCACATTGACCGTCTCTGGCATCGCCTTGTCACCTGAATTCATTTATGCGCTTGGGCCCGGCGAGATGATGCCCGACCCACGCCGTTTTGGCATCGCCTGGCTGCCGCGACCCGCACTGGAAGCCGCCTTTGATCTTGAGGGCGCATTCTCGAATGTCGTGTTGAAGCTGGCCCCCGGTGCCTCGGTTGACCGCGTGATCGAAACGCTCGACCGCATGACATCCGCTTATGGTGGGGCCGGGGCAGTGGCGCGTAAGGATCAGATGTCGCATGCGTTTCTGGATGCCGAACTCATACAGCTGCGGGCCATGGTCAAAGTGCTGCCGCCGATCTTCCTTCTGGTGGCGGCGATGCTGGTCAACATCACCCTGTCGCGCCTCGTCACGCTTGAGCGCGAGCAGATCGCCCTTTTGAAAGCCATCGGCTATTCTTCGCGTGCCATCGCACAGCATTATGTGGAATTCGTGCTGGCAATCGCGGCATTGGGCATTTTCATCGGGGTTGCGGCGGGCGTCTGGCTTGGGGCCGGGCTTGCGCAAATGTACGCCCGCTTTTTTTCATTCCCGTTCCTGATCTTCACCCGCGATCCGCAGGTGTACGCGCTGGC
>JBFGFW010000173.1:0-5782 GCA_041579395.1 Sulfitobacter sp. | reverse complement strand
CCGGTGCTGCGATCCACCAAGGTTGTTGCATAAGGCTGGTCCAACGCCTCAAGCGCCAACCGGATGATCAGCGAGGCATTGTCAGGGGCGTAGTGCAAAACGTAATGGGTCATGCGCACCACGTATCCCATTCAGAGCAGCCCGCGCGCTGAAAAACGACATCTTCAGATGCAATGCAGAAGTCGGCCGCCGATTTCTTTGTCCATCATCCTGGGCGCAACGCACCGTCTTCGACACGGATGCGGTGATACAGCATGGCGGCGTTCAGGACGCTGAACAGCAAAGCGACCCACAAAAGGCCAAGCACCATGGGGGCGACGAAAACCTCGAACACGACAAGGGCGTAGTTTGGATGCGGAATGAAGCGGAACGGCCCCTTGGCGACAAGCGGTTCGTCGATCACGATGATCCGCGTGGTCCAGCGCGGGCCAAGGGTCCCCAAGATCCAGACGCGAAACACCTGCAGGACGGCGTAAAGCGCCAACCACCCAAGATGGATTTCCTGAGAATAGCCAAAAACCAGCAGGCACAACACCCATGCGCTGTGCAGGGCGACCATCACCGGATAATGCGCCGCCCCCACTTCGCGGGCCCCACGCGCCAGCAGCCGCGCGGTGTTGCGTTTTGCGATGACCAGTTCACCCAGCCGCTGAACGACGATGAACGCCAGAAACAGGAAGACGCCCAAGGTCATCGGGAAACCGTGATCGGCAACAGCGATGCGGTGAACCCCGGCCCGAGTGCGCAAAGCGCAAGCTGCCCGGTCTGGCCGGACTTCAACACCCGGTCGAGCACGAACAGCGCCGTGGGGGCCGACATATTGCCCGCGGCGCGCAACGTGTCACGCTCCGCGTCCAAGGTGCCAGCGGGCAGATTCATCGTGGCCTCAATTGCCTCAACCACTTTGGCACCGCCGGGATGGCAGACAAACCGGTCCACGGCCTCAAGCGGCAGGTTCGCGCGGTCCAGCATGGCCAATACGGCGACGCGAAAGTTCTGTTCGACAAAGACGGGGATGGATCGGTCGAAGACCACGCCAAGGCCGTTTTCATCAACATCCCACCCCATGATCCCCAAAGTGTCCGGCCAGATGTGTTCCTGCCCGTCGCCCAATGTCACGGCACCCGTGGTCGAGTGGCTGCCGGACTGCAGGACCGCCGCCGCCGCCCCGTCGCCAAACAGCACGGTGGCGATGATGTCCGCCTTTTGCAGACGGTCGGTGCGGAACGACAGCGAACAGGCTTCGACGGCGACGACCAGCACGGTTTGATCGGGCTGCGATGCGGCCAGACGCCGGGCCAGCGCCAATCCGGTCACACCCCCTGCGCACCCCAGACCAAACACCGGCACCCGCAGCACGTCGCTGCGAAACCCCATCACGCCAAAGGCCTGCGCCTCGAGCGTGGGGGTGGCGATGCCCGTGGACGACACTGTCACGATGATATCCACCTCTGCGGCACTGCAGCCTGCATCGTTCAGGGCGGCGGTGGCGGCGTCGATGAACATCCGGGTCGCACTGGCCATATAGGCGGCACCGCGCTCTGCCCAATTGTGATCCCGTTCGTACCACTCCACCGGTTGCACAAGATGGCGCATGTCAACGCCGGCGTTCTCAAACGCCGGGGCCAGCCGTTCAAAATGGGTATAGCGTGGTCCCAACAGGGCGCGCGCATATTGCTGCGCCATCGCCTGCGGCAATTTGTGGGGCGGCAATGCCGTGCCGAGACCCGCCAACGTAACGCCGGTTGCGCCCACCAACTCGGGCACGGGAGGGTGAGATATCTGCAACATGTAGGGACTTTCACCGAAGTATTTGTGACATGATAATTAATGCTGATCGGGGCCATTTCCAGTGACGTCTGGCACCAACTTGCGCCCGATATTGCAAAAGACATTGTGATTGCATGCATATCACCTGAAATTACCCGGACTTGAGGGGTCGCGCGGCCCGCCGCCTGCGTCTATAAGGGCATCGATCATTGAGGAGTCGCTGCCATGGCCGGAGAATTATCACCAATCGACAAGGCAAAGTTTGTCGCCGCCAAACGGGCCGCGCAATTTGTCGAAGACGGCATGCGTGTCGGTCTTGGTACCGGATCGACTGCCGCTTGGCTGGTACGCTGTCTGGGCGAGATGGTGCGCGATGACGGGCTGCGCATCAAAGGCGTGCCGACGTCCACCCGCACCGCACAATTGGCCCGCGAAGTCGGCATCGAAGTTATCAGTCTAGATGAAGCGAAATGGCTGGATCTGACAATTGACGGGGCCGATGAATTTGACGGCGAACTGAACCTGATCAAAGGCGGCGGCGGTGCCTTGCTGCAAGAAAAGATCGTCGCGACCGCGTCCGATCAGATGGTGGTCATTGCCGACATCGGCAAAGAGGTTGAAACGCTGGGGGCCTTCCCCCTGCCGCTCGAAGTGATCCCCTTTGGCTGGCAGACCACGCAGGCGCTGGTCGAAGAAACCCTGATTTCGATGGATGTGCTTGGCCGCACCTCGACCTTGCGGATGAATGGCGAAATTCCGTTCATCACCGATGAGGGCAACTATATTCTGGATCTGCACCTGAACCGGATCGGCAATGCGCGCCAATTGTCGTTGGTCATGAACCAGATGCCCGGGGTTGTGGAAAACGGTCTGTTCATCGATATCTGTGATGCGGTGGTGATCGGGTTTGGCGATGGACGCGTCGAAGTGCGTGACATCAATGAAGGCACGGTTGATCGCGACCGACTGGATTTCGTCGAGACCGACAATCTATTCTCTGACCTAAGCGATTAAAACGACCAAAGCGGAAAGGCCCCGGCCCATATGAGTGATTTTGATTTCGACCTGTTTGTGATCGGTGGCGGCTCCGGCGGGGTGCGCGCGGCGCGTGTGGCTGCCGGTGAACATGGTGCCAAGGTCGGTCTGGCTGAAGTCAGCCGCTATGGCGGGACCTGTGTGATCCGGGGCTGCGTTCCCAAGAAGCTGATGGTCTTTGCATCCGGATATGACCGCATGGTGGACGAAGCGGCCTGTTATGGCTGGAACATCAAGGGCGGCACGTTCGACTGGCATTCCTTTCGCGGGCGGATGAATGATGAACTGGACCGTCTGGAAGGTGTCTATCGCAAGCTGTTGGCGAATTCCGGCGTGGAAACCTTTGACATGCGTGCCACCGTTCAGGACGCCCACACCATCGCCCTGTCAAACGGCGAGACGCGCACGGCCAAGCACATCCTGATCGCCGCAGGCGGACATCCGGTGCGCCCGGATTTGCCCAATGCCGATCTGGGCATCGTGTCCGACGATATCTTTCAGCTCGAAAGCCTGCCCAAATCGATGCTGATCGTCGGGGGCGGCTATATCGGTTGCGAATTTGCCTGCATCCTGAACGGTCTGGGCGTCGAAGTGACGATGTACAACCGTGGCGCACAAATCTTGCGCGGCTTTGATGACGAGGCACGCGGCCTGATCGCGGAATCCATGGCCGAAGACGGGATCGACATCCACTGCGGCACCAGCATCGTCGAGATGGCGTTGGAAAATGACCGCGAAAACGGTGGCATGCTTACCGGGTCGGACGCGACGATGGGGGGCGGTGCATCGCGGGCCAAGGCATCGGAAGCCGACGCAAAACTTGCCCGCGAGGGGCGGCAAGGCCCGATCTGGGTCAAGTCGACCAATGGCGGCGAACGGGTCTTTGACATGGTACTGTTCGCCACAGGGCGCGCGCCCAACTCCGGCGATATGGGTCTGGAAGAGGTCGGCGTCAGTCTGGGGCGCAGCAAAGAGATCAAAGTAGATGATTACAGCCAGACGGGGGTACCGTCCATCTATGCCATCGGTGACATCACCGACCGGGTCAACCTGACGCCCGTGGCGATCCGCGAAGGCATGGATTTTGTGCAGACCGTCTTTGCAGGCAATCCCGCGCCCGTGGATCACAAGCTGATCCCGTCGGCGGTCTTCACGCAGCCGGAATTCGGCACAATTGGCATGACCGAAGAAGAAGCGGCGGACCGTGAACCGGTCGAAATCTACGCAACGTCATTTCGGCCGATGCAATCTGCCTTTGCCGGAAAAAGCCAGCGCGCGATGATGAAGCTGATTGTCAGCAAGGAAACCCGCGTGGTTCTGGGGTGCCACATCGTCGCACCGCACGCGGGTGAATTGATCCAATTGGTCGGCATCGCCGTCAAGGCGGGCCTGACGAAAGAACAGTTTGATGCGACGTGTGCCGTGCATCCGACCATGTCTGAAGAACTGGTGACAATGCGCAACCCCACGCGCACTGCTTGAATCTTGGGCGTTTATGCCCAAATCTGAATGGAACGAGACTGCGTTCGTGGTCGTATGAAGGAAAAGTTAATGGCTGGAAATACAGGCGGCCCTTGGGGCGGCGGCGGAAATTCAGGCGGCGATAATTCTGGTGGTGACCAGAACAAGCCGGGCGGAAACCGACCAACAGGCGGGGGCCGTGGTCCCGGTGGCGACAAACCACAGATCCCCGAAATCGATGAACTTGTGCGCAAGGGCCAAGAGCAGTTGCGCGTCCTGATGGGCGGCAAGGGCGGCAACCGTGGCACCGGCGGACCCGGTGGGACGGGCAGGAGCGGCGGCCCGATGCTGACCCGCGGTACCGTTGGCTTGGGGGCCCTGGCTGCCGTCGTCCTTTGGGGCATGGCCAGCTTTTACACGGTGCGCCCGGAACAACAGTCGATCGAGCTGTTTCTTGGCAAATTCTCTGGCATCGGCACAGAGGGTCTGAACTTTGCGCCAGGCTTTCTTCTCTGGTGGTGCGCACCAAAGCAGAGATATCGAAGGAAAAGTCGCGGAATTTCGCCGTGGCAAGGCGTTTGCCCTCGCCGATCAGGCGCTGCGCCAGACCGTCCACCATGATCAGCGTGGTGCCCTCGCCGTTGCGCACCAGATACGCTTCGGCGGCGGTATAGATCACGCCTTCCTCGGGGTTGCGGCGGTCCGACAGGAACACATCGTTCAGCACCCCGTCAGGCCCGATCTGGCGGGTGTAGAACGTTACCTTCGACGTGGGGTGCAAGAATGTCCCCTCGGTCAGCAGGCGCGCGGTGACGTTCTGGGAAATCTCGGCCTCGCGTTGGGTCAGTTGCGCCTTGGCCATCGGCACCAGAAAATGCGACAGAACCGACATCATGACAGCCACGCACAGGCCATACACAAAGACCGGGCGCGCCAGCCGCCAAGGACCGGTGCCGGTGGCCTGCAGCACCGTAAGCTCGGATTCACTGGTCATCCGGTTGATTACATAGACGGCCCCCGCAAAGGTCGCGATCGGCAAAACGGTGGTGATCAGCTTGGGCAGCCCAAGGACGGTAAACTCAAGAAACACAACCGCCGTCTGCCCGTCGCCGATCAGTCGGTCAAACAGGATCACGGCCCGGTTGATCCAGAAAATCGCCACCAGTATCAGCGCGAAAAAGCTGAACAGGATCAGAAACTGGGACAACATATAGCGGTCGAACTTGGCCAATCTGCTTCCCTTGGATATCTGAACGATGACGTTGGACGGAACATAACGGAAAACTTGGCCCGCGAAAACTGCTATCTGGTCTTAGCGGGCCATGCGCGATAGGTCTGTCGGCAAAACCGAAAAAAGGGGTTCCGACCGTGACTGCATTGACACCTATGGCGTTTGCCGAGACCAACATTGACCGCATCGCAGGTCACTCAGGCCGCATTGCCATCACCGTGGACGCCGACGGGCGTTTGAACCCCTCGGCCCGGCGGATCAACAAGCTGACCAAGGGCGCGCTGG
>JBFGFW010000172.1:0-5793 GCA_041579395.1 Sulfitobacter sp. | reverse complement strand
CACCCGGCTAAGTCAGGTCGCCCATTCGCTGGCCGACACGCTGATCACGCCCCTGAACGACAGTTTTATCGATTTCGACCTGCTTGCCCATACCGACGCCACCGGCGACAAGATCACCGGCCCGTCGGTCTATTCCGAAATGGTTTGGAACGCGCGACAGTTGCGCGCGCAGGCCGGGCTGGCACCGATTGACTGGGTCGTGGTTCGCAATCGCATGGGAGCGCAGCGCATGGTCAACAAGGACAAGATGGAACGCGCGATCAACAATCTAAGCAAGCGGATCGGCTTTCGCGTGGCACCCGGCTTTAACGAACGGGTGATTTTTCGTGAACTATTCCCGCGGGGTCTGACATTGCTGGATCTCAAGGATATTGGCGTCAAGCAGTTGAACATCTCGAACGTGGCCGCCCGTCAGGAGCTGCGGGATCTGATGAAAGCGCTGAATCTGCCGGGGGTCGAGATCAACTTTTGATCGCCGACCGCCGCGAGAGCACAACCAAATTGGATATGAACAGCGTAACGATCACCACCCCGCCGCCCATCAAGGCGTAGGGGCCGGGGTCTTCGCCAATGACGAACCACACCAGCAGCGGTGCCAAAACCGATTCCAGCAACACCAGCAGCCCCACCTCTGCCGAGGTGATATAGCGCGGGCCAAGCGCCAGCAGGACCGAGCTGAACACGATCACCCCACCATGCGACACCACCAGCGGAGCCTGCGCAAGTGGCACCGCAAATGGATGCGCAAACGGAAAAATGAAAGCTGCCGCAACCAGATAGGCCATCCCGACCCCTGGCACCATCGAGATGGACCGCGCGTGACGCGCCGCCGTCAGCCCCGCGGCAAACAGCGCCGACACCGCCACCGCAAGCAGATCACCGGCAAGGCTGGCATTGGCGGTTTCCCCAGATCCATAGGCGATTATCGCGATCCCCACCGTAACGACGGCAATGGTGATCATCATGCGTCGGCTGATCGGTTCTGCCAGCAGGAACCGACTGAACAGCGACGCAAAAATCGGCAGCGACGCGATGATGAACACCACATTGGCAACCGATGTCAGGCTCACCGCCATCACGAACAGCACGCCACTGGCCCCCGTCCCGACCATGTAGATCACCCCGTACCGGCCCAGCGCCAGCACCGCCCGAAACGGGCCCGTGCCTTTACTGATCAGGATTGCAACGGTGATCAAGCCGCCCGCCAGCAGCAAACGCCAAAACGCGATGGTGAGCGCAGGCGCGTCGATCAGCCGAATGAACAGCGAATCCGGCACCACGAACAGGACACCGAACAACGTGATAAGAAGGCCGCGAGCTTGATCCGTCATGCCTCATCGGTGACTTGATACCGGGATCAAGTAAAGCCTTCTGGCCGCACCTTTGCTAATTTTACCAACGCCCGCCGCAGCATGTCACGCTCTGCGGGGCGCATGTCAGCGGTCAGTGCTATGTCATACCGCTGGGCCACCGCGTGCAATTCGGCATAGGCTGCGCGCCCTTTGGCCGTCAATGTCAGATGTTCCAACCTGCGGTCGCCGGCGTCGCGTGCGCGGGCGACGAACCGCCGTTCTGTCAACTTCTGCACAGCCCGGCTGATCTTGGTCTTGTGCATATTGGCCCGCGCGCCGATGTCGCTGGCGGTCAACTGCCCATACAGCCCCAGATGAAACAGCACCCGCCATTCGGTGCGCAACATGCCATAGCGATCCTTATAGATCTGCTGAAACGCCAGACTGCTGGCCTCGGCCGCTTGGTTCAGCAGATAGGGCAGAAACATGTTAAGATCGAAATCATCGTCCGACATCAGCACAACCGCTTGTTAGTTACAAAATCAACTATTACAAACGCAACAGATTTTGCAAGGAAGGCTTTCATGAACCGCCAGCTTAACCCCGATAGCTTGACCCACGGTGACAGCCCGATGGGCACGACCCAAGGTTACATGCCCGGTTTCGGTAATGATTTCGAGACAGAGGCACTGCCCGGTGCCCTGCCCCAAGGCATGAACAGCCCGCAAAAATGCAACTATGGTCTTTACGGGGAACAGCTGTCGGGCACCGCCTTTACCGCGCCCAGCCATCAGAACGAACGCACCTGGTGTTACCGCATTCGGCCCAGCGTCAAACACTCGCACCGCTATGAAAAGATCAATCTGCCCTATTGGAAGTCCGCGCCACATATCCCGCAGGACGTCACCAGCCTGGGTCAATACCGATGGGATCCGGTGCCGCACTCGACCGAGAAACGCACGTGGCTCACCGGCATGCGCACAATGACCACGGCGGGTGACGTGAACACCCAAGTCGGCATGGCAAGCCACATCTATCTGGTGACCGACAGCATGGTCGACGCCTATTTCTATTCAGCCGACAGCGAATTGCTGATCGTCCCCCAAGAGGGGCGGTTGCGCTTTTGCACCGAACTGGGGGTGATCGATCTGGAACCCAAGGAAATCGCGATCATCCCGCGCGGTTTGGTCTACCGCGTCGAAGTAGTCGAGGGACCGGCGCGCGGGTTTGTCTGCGAAAACTACGGTCAGAAGTTTGCTCTGCCCGGACGCGGCCCGATCGGGGCCAACTGCATGGCCAATCGGCGTGATTTCAAGACCCCCATCGCCGGATTCGAGGATCGCGACGCGCCATCTACCGTGACCATCAAATGGTGTGGCCAGTTCCACCAGACAAAGATCGGCCACTCTCCCTTGGATGTGGTCGCGTGGCACGGCAATTACGCCCCGGTCAAATATGACTTGCGCACTTATTGTCCCGTAGGTGCGGTCCTGTTCGACCATCCCGACCCGTCGATTTTCACGGTTCTGACCGCCCCTTCGGGCGTCGAGGGGACAGCCAACATCGACTTCGTGCTGTTCCGCGAACGTTGGTTGGTGGCCGAAGATACGTTCCGCCCGCCGTGGTACCACAAGAACGTCATGTCCGAACTGATGGGCAACATCTATGGCCAATACGATGCCAAGCCCAAAGGGTTCGTTCCCGGCGGTATGTCCCTGCACAACATGATGCTGCCCCATGGCCCCGACAAGAACGCCTTTGAAGGCGCGTCTAACGCGGATCTGAAGGCGACAAAGCTCGACAACACCATGTCGTTCATGTTCGAAACCCGCTTTCCCCAGCACCTGACGGAATTTGCCGCGAAAGAGGCCCCCTTGCAGGATGACTACATCGATTGCTGGGAAAGCCTGGAAAAGAAATTCGACGGCACACCCGGCAAAAAGTAAAGGCGCACTGCGCGTCTCAGACCTCGGTTCAGGGCGCGACACCGTCCCCACCTACTTTCAAGGATCATGAATGACACTGCTCACCTCTTGGGTTGAAAGCGCCAACAGCGCCGACACCGATTTCCCGCTGAACAACCTGCCCTATGGGGTTTTTTCGACCAACTCATTGGAAGCGCGCTGCGGCGTGGCCATTGGTGATATGGTTCTGGACATGGCCACCCTTGAGGAAGCCGGGCTGATCTCACTTGCAGAGAACCCGGTGTTTGACGTGCCCTATTGGAACGATGTGATGGATCTGGGTCCAGTTGCCTGGCATGACCTGCGCCTGCGGCTGATGGCGATGCTAACGGCTGATTCAGCCGAGCAGTCCGCCGTCGCGTCCCATCTTGTCCCGATGGATCAGGTGCGGCTGCACATGCCGATGGTCGTGTCCGAATATACCGATTTTTATGCAGGCCGCCATCATGCCACGAATGTCGGCACCATGTTCCGTGGCGCCGAAAATGCGCTGCCGCCCAACTGGCTACACATCCCGATCGGTTACAACGGTCGGGCGTCAACGGTTGTGGTGTCCGGTACCGCTATCCACCGCCCCAACGGTCAAACCAAAGCGCCCGATGCCGATCTACCCAGCTTCGGCCCCTGCAAGCGCCTCGATATCGAACTGGAAATGGGGGCCATCGTCGGCACCTCGACCAATATGGGCGACCCCATCAGCGTCGCGGAAGCGGACGAAATGATCTTCGGCTACGTCCTGCTCAACGACTGGTCGGCCCGCGACATGCAGGCTTGGGAATATCAACCCTTGGGCCCGTTTCAGGCCAAAGCCTTTGCCACATCAATCTCTCCCTGGATCGTGACGACCCTGGCGCTAGAACCGTTTCGCACCCCGACACCGCCGCGTGAAGTTGAATTGCTGCCCTATCTGCAAGAACCCAAACCCATGCTCTATGACATCGACCTGTCGGTCCTGATCCAACCCGAAGGTGGCAAACAGCAGGTCCTCGCGCGCACCAATTACAACACCATGTACTATTCAGCCCCCCAGCAACTGGCGCACCACGCCTCATCAGGGTGTGCAATGAACGCGGGTGACCTGCTCGGCTCGGGTACCATTTCGGGCCCCGAGAAACATCAGCGCGGCAGCCTGCTTGAGCTCACCTGGGGCGGTAAGGAACCGATCACGCTGACAGACGGCACCACCCGCACCTTTATCGAAGACGGTGATACGATGATCCTGACCGGCCACGCCCAGGGCGAAGGCTACCGCATCGGCTTTGGCGCTTGCGCTGGCACAATCCTGCCTGCGAAACCATTTCCCTGACGCCCGCTTCATTTTGCCAGGTAAACTCCCGCCGGAGGCATCCCAGATCGCCACGCGCACAGCCCGCCAAAAAAGGAACACTGATGTCCAAGAAATTCGCCTCCCAGGGGGACATGACCGAAAAGAAGATCTCCTTCACCGAAGTCGGCAAGGACCTTTGGGCCTTCACCGCCGAAGGCGACCCGAACTCTGGCGTGATCATCGGCGATGACAGCGTCATGATCATCGAAGCCCAGGCCACCCCGCGTCTGGCCAGCAAGGTCATCGAAAAAGTCCGCGAGGTGACGGACAAACCCATCACCCATGTAGCACTCACCCATTATCACGCCGTCCGGGTGCTGGGGGCCTCCGCCTTTGGGGCCGACCAGATTATCATGTCTCAGATGGCACGCGGCATGGTGATGGAGCGCGGCCAAGAGGATTGGACCAGCGAATTCCAACGCTTCCCGCGTCTTTTTCAAGGTCACGAGTCGATCCCCGGCCTGACTTATCCGACCACTACCTTCAACGACCGCATGACCGTCTATCTGGGCAACCGCCGCGTTGATCTGATGCATCTGGGCCGCGCCCATACCGCCGGCGATATCGTCATCCATGTACCCGATGAAAACGTGATGTTCACCGGCGACATCGTTGAATACCACTCTGCCTGCTACTGTGGCGACGGGCATTTTGCCGACTGGGGTACCACGCTGGATGCGATCAAGGCGTATGACGTGGCCGCCATCGCACCGGGCCGTGGCGATGCCCTGATCGGCTCCGACATGGTCAACGCCGCCATCGAAAACACCCGTGATTTCGTCAACAGCACCTACCGCCCTGCCGCGCGCGTCGCGGCACGCAACGGCACACTAAAGGATGCCTGGGATGCGGTGCGCGCCGAATGTGACCCGAAATTTGCCGATTATGCCATCTATGAACATTGCCTGCCCTTCAACGTCGCCCGCGCTTATGACGAAGCCCGCGGCATCGCCCATCCCCGCATCTGGACTGCTGCCCGCGACATCGAGATGTGGGAACAACTTCAGGACTAAGGGAACACGCACAGCATCCCCATGGCTTATGACTACGCCCCCTTTCCCTACGGACCGCCGCCCGGCCTGACCAAGGTCGAGCCCCGCCATGCGGTGGTAATCGTCGGGGCCGGACCGATTGGCCTGTCGATGGCCATCGATCTGGCCTTGCAGGGGGTCGCGTCGGTGGTGCTGGATGACAACAACGTGGTCTCTGT
>JBFGFW010000171.1:0-5794 GCA_041579395.1 Sulfitobacter sp. | reverse complement strand
GGGCCAGAACCACCCTGCCCAGCTTTTGGGCAGCTTGATTGATCCGGTCGTCAATTAGTCTGTGCCCAACCACTGATTAACGGTTTGATGGTTTCAGCACTGTTTCGGCTCGGATAAGGTAGATCATGACACCTGAAACAGCTTGGGGAACGCATCATGCCAATCGAGATCGTTGATACACTCGTTGTCGGGGGCGGTCAGGCGGGACTGGCAATGAGCGAACACCTAACCAAATGCGGCGTGCAGCATTTGGTGCTCGAGCGGCACCGGATCGCGGAACGCTGGCGCACCGAGCGGTGGGATTCATTGGTCGCAAACGGCCCCGCTTGGCATGATAGGTTTCCAAGCATGGAATTTCGGGATGTCGGGCCGGACGATTTCGCCTCGAAGACCAGCGTCACGTCGTATTTCGAAGAATTTGTTGATCAGATGAGCGTCCCCATCCGTTGCGGGGTGGAAGTGCTGTCGGTTGAAAAGGCAAAAGACGGGTCAGGATTCTCAGTTGAAACGTCGCAGGGGCATATCCGCGCGACCAATGTTGTCGCGGCAACGGGGCCCTTTCAGCATCCGGCAATCCCGCCGGTTGTACCTGACCAGGCGGGCGTGACGCAGATGCATTCGACCGCGTACCGGAACCCTGCGCAATTGGCCAAGGGGGCGGTTCTTGTGGTTGGTGCCGGATCATCCGGCGCACAGATCGCCGAAGAATTGCTGGCCAGCGGGCGGCAGGTGTATCTGTCCGTCGGCCCCCACGACCGCCCGCCGCGCAGCTACCGGGGGCGCGATTTCGTATGGTGGCTGGGGGTACTGGGTAAGTGGGAACAGCGTTTGCCAACCGCCGGAGCAGAGCATGTAACCATCGCCGTAAGCGGCGCAAACGGCGGGCAAACGGTTGATTTCAGGCGATTTGCGGCCAATGGCATGTCGCTTCTTGGGATGACCAAAGATTTCAAGGATGGTGTGCTGACTTTTGCCGATGATCTGTCCACGAACATCAGGCGGGGTGATGCCAACTATCTTTCGGTGCTGGACGAAGCGGACGCCTATGTGGCGCGGATGGGAAGTGACATGCCCCAAGATCCGCAAGCGCGAGAGATCGGGCCGGACCCAGACTGCATGACTGATCCAGTTTTAAAGTTGGATCTGGCGGAGGCCGGGATCACGACGATCATATGGGCGACGGGGTTTACGCAGAACTTCGATTGGCTCAAGGTTGACGCATTTGATGCGCAGGGCAAACCGCAGCACAAGCGCGGCGTGTCATCTGAACCCGGCGTTTATTTTCTGGGCCTGCCATGGCTTTCGATGCGCGGTTCAGCGTTTATCTGGGGTGTGTGGGTCGATGCGAAACATTTGGCCGATCACATCGTACAGGCACGCCAAAGCGATGTTGCCTGAACTGGGGATGCCAATCCCCCCGGAGCGCGACCTGAGGCACCCATGAAAACGACAGACTTGCTGCGCGACCTGATCGCGTTTCCGACCGTCAGTACCGAGCCGAATTTGGCGCTCATCACCTATTGCGCCAATATGCTGCGCGATGCCGGTGCGCAGGTCAGCGTGATCAAGGACGAAACCGGTCACAAGGCCAATCTGTTTGCGACAATCGGCTCTCGGGATCGTCCCGGCGTTTTGCTGTCGGGCCATACCGACGTCGTGCCCGTCGCTGGCCAGAATTGGACCGTGCCGCCGTTCGAGTTGACGCAGCGCAATGGTTTGCTGTTTGGTCGGGGCACCGCCGACATGAAGGGCTTTGTCGCCAGCGCGCTGGCAGCAAGCCTTAGGGCCGCGCAGTTGGATCTGGCAACACCGCTGCACATCGCGCTGTCGTATGACGAAGAAATCGGCTGTGTCGGGGTCAGGTCGCTGATTGACATGCTTGCCGCCGCGCCGTTCCGGCCGCAGTTTTGCATTGTCGGCGAGCCGACGTTGATGTCGGTGGCCACGGGTCACAAGGGTAAGACAGCCGCGCGCGTCACCGCCACGGGGCGCGAAAGCCATTCCGCCCTAGCGCCGACGGCGTTGAACGCCATCCACATGGCCTGTGACATGATCGGGATCATCCGCGACCTTCAGGCGGACATCGCCGCCAATGGCCCGCATGACCCGGCCTATGACGTGCCGTTCACCACCTTGCATGTCGGCAAGATCGACGGCGGGATCGCCCTGAACATCGTGCCCAACAAGACCGTGTTTGAATTCGAAATCCGCAATCTTGCGCAAGACGATCCCCAGACAATCCTTGCCCGGATCGAAGCGCTGCGAGACGACTACCTTCAGAAAATCCAGCGTGATTTTCCCGAAGCTGATATCACGATCGAAGTTACGAACAGCTATCCGCCCCTTGGCACTGCCGAGGACAGCGATGTGACACGGCTTGTGCAGGCGCTGGCCAAATCCAAGACCACCATCAAGGTGGCATTCGGGACCGAAGGGGGTCTGTTTTCCTCAGTGCTGGGGGTTCCGACGGTGGTCTGTGGGCCGGGGTCGATGGCACAGGGCCACAAGCCGGATGAATTCGTCAGCCTTGCCCAGTTGAACGCCTGTGACGCGATGCTGGATGACTTGCTCGCGCGGTTGGTCGCAGGGCTTTAGCGGTCAAGACGTGTTTCCGGCAATCCATGTGTGTGGATATGATCGCGCGTGTGGGCGAAGAACGCAGAGACAATTCCGGACTTTTTCGCAATCTGGTTTGTCGCAAGGCCAAGCACGACGGGCCGGACATCTTCGCGCACCGGAAGGATCGCAAGGCTTTGCCCATCCGGGGCCTTTGTGTTTGCGGTGCCGATGTTCAGCAGGCTGTAGCCAAATCCGTTCGCGACAAGGCTGCGGGCGACAGATAGGTCGGTGGTGCGTTCAGCTATGACCGGGGTCGCCCCTGCCATATGGAATGTGGACAGAAAGTAATTGCGGCTGAACGGCAGGTCCAGCAGGATCATCGGCTCCTTCGCCAACTCTTTCAAGGAAACGCTGCTTTGTGCGGCCATCGGATGATCGACGGGGAGCATCACATAGGGGCGCAGCGCGATCAGTTTTTCAAAGTGGATGTCCTGCGGGATATCTAGATCATAGGTGATCGCCACATCAATCTCGGACCGGGCCAGCATCCGCAGCAGATTGGCCTGATCACCCGTGTGCAACGTCACCTTGGCATCTGGATAGGTCTGTTCAAACGACCGGCGGAACCTTGCGCTGACCAGCGGCGCGATTGTCGACAGCGCACCGATGGCAATCGGCCCTCTGGGCAGGGCGGCAATGTCGGTGGCCAGATCATTCAGGGCCATTGCATCGCCCAGGATGCGTTTGGCTTCGTTGAAGACGCGCCTGCCGCCGGGGGTGAGGGACAGGCCCTGCGCGTGGTGACGGACAAAGAGCTGAATGCCGAAATGCCCCTCAAGCTGGTTGATGGCCGTAGAGATCGAAGGGGACGACACGCGAAGCCGTTGTGAGGCCAACGCAATCGTGCCCGCATCACCGACGGCGACAAGGTATTCCAGCTGTCTGAATGTGAAACGCAAAGGCATGATACTGCATCGCGTGCCTTCGCCCGCAAATCAAGGGCCGCACGGCAGCGGAGTCAAATAAACGGCTTGGCATTGGCCTTGATGGGCGCACGTTAGGTGGTCATCGCGTCTTGCCGCGCCAACCATTGCAGGAAATCCAGTACCGTGCCCTCATAGTCTTCGCCGGCCAGCGGCCCGCCTGTCGCGTGCACGGACCCCAGTGCCACCTGCATCGCCTCGAGTTTTTCGCGGTCCTCTCGGTTGACGTCCTCCCACAGGGCAATTCGCTGGTCGATCGTATCCCCGTCCAGCGCGTCGCCATAGACCGACATCGTCCATCTGACCTCGATCGAGGTGGGCGTCAGCGGACGGATGCCAAGGGATACAAGCAGCGACGCGGCAACGCTGACCACCTGGCTGGGAAACACCGCAAACAGGGTTGAACGATGCTGGAATTCCTTTTCCAACCCCGGCGCACCTTCGCCGCGTGCGGGGATGTTGTCGGGATAGTTCGCGAAATAGCTGGTAAATCCCGGACCCTGCGGCCCTTTGCGGCTTAGGCCCGTGGGGGTGTATCCATGCAAGGTCTGCGGATGGACGACCGACAGATGGTAACCCTCCATGAAATTTTCGACCAATGCTTTCCAATTACAGTTCCACACTTCGCTTGCCGCGTGAACGACGCGATACTCATCGGGCCGGTACCGCCCGATCAGCGCCGCCAGCCCGGTCAATTCGGTGTCGATATCGGGGGGGGCATCCGCAAGACAGACATAGATGAACCCAAACCGCTGCGTGCAGTGGAATTCACCCAGCTTGCAGGTCGACGCATCAAAGCTGGCGTTCTTCATGCGCGGCGCGCGCAGCAGTGCGCCGTCGGTGCCATAGGTCCACGCATGATAGCGGCAGACGAACCGATTGGCATTCCCGTTGCCCTCGGCCAGCGGCATGCCACGGTGGCGGCACACGTTCGCCAACGCCCGGATATCATCGCCATCGCGCACCACTAAAATCGGCTCTCCCAGCAGAGTCAGGGTCAGGTAATCGCCGGGGTTGGGCAATTCGTCGACCCGCCCGACGTAGTGCCACCCGCGGTGCAGCACGGTGGCACATTCATGCTGGAACAAGCCGGGATCGCCGTAAAACCGCCCCGGCAAGGACCGCGGCGCATCCGCCGGCATGGCGGCACAGGCCGCAAGGCCACGGCGCAGTTCGGCAAGTGGCGTAGTACTTGTTTCAAGGCTGCCGATCATGTCATTCATCACCCGGTACCCCATATGATGGCGCAACACTTGGGTCGAGTGCGCGCTGGATGTAGGCGTCAAGTTGCGGTTTGTAGATTACCCAAGCGGTGGCCACGGCCTCAATGGGGCACGCGTCGGTCCAATCGCAGCGCAGGTCCACGACCGGCCAGCTGACCTTGTCGCATATCTGCATCCCTGCGGAATGCACCGGCCCCGCTTCGCCACCGGCAGCAAGACCGGCACGCATCGCGGCAACCAGCCTGTCGCCCAAATGGCCCACGCTTTCCTCGAACGCGGTTACGATCGCGTGCGGGACCTGATCGTTCGCCAGAAGGTTACCGGCCGAGATGACATCGCGCCCTGCCACATCTGTCCAGATGCCCAAGGACCGCGGCCCCGAATGGATGGCCGTCTGGCCTGCGCTGTCAATCGCCAGAACCTGCCGGTAGTCCATGAACTGCGCCTGATCCCTGACCCGCGCAACCGCGTCAGGCGCAGACAGACCGCTTTGCATCAGATCCAGCGCGGCAGCCCCCAGCCGCGGATCCGTGATGTTCTGGCTGGCCACCGCGCCCACCCCTGCCCGCGTGTAGGCACAGCGCGCGGCCACGGCGGGCGAAGACGAACAGATCGCGACCCCGAACATGCCAGTCTTGGCGCAGCGGGCGACCAGCGAAAAGGTCATTCCGGTATCACGGCGGTGCCATCGATTTCGACCAGCCACTCGGGGCGCGCAAGCGCCTGAACCACCAGCCCGGTCGACACCGGATGCACGCCTTTGATGTATTCCCCCATGGTGCGATAGATCGCTTCACGGTGCCGCACATCGGTAATGTAGACGACCACCTTGACCAGATGCGCCATTTCGCCGCCGGCTTCTTCGATCAGTTGCTTGATGTTCTGCATCACTTTGTGGGTCTGTTCGACCGGATCATGGCTGTCGATGTTCTTGGCATCGTCCAGATTCTGGGGGCATTGCCCGCGCAGCCAGACGGTGCGCCCGCCCCGCGTGACAACCGCCTGACACAGATCATTGTCGAGGTTCTG
>JBFGFW010000170.1:0-5809 GCA_041579395.1 Sulfitobacter sp. | reverse complement strand
CGGGACGATGCGTTGGTTGCGCTGGTTGAGCCAAAGAAGATCATGCAGCCGTTCGGTGACCGCTCCAAGGTGGTGATCGAACCGATGCTGACCGACCAATGGTTCGTTGAAACCTCGAAAATCGTCCAACCCGCGATTGACGCCGTGCGCAATGGCGACGTGCAGATCCTGCCCGAGCAGGACAAGAAGGTGTACTTCCACTGGCTTGAGAACATCGAGCCTTGGTGCATCTCGCGCCAGCTCTGGTGGGGGCATCAGATCCCGGTTTGGTACGGGCCCGATTTGCCAAAGGGCGGTTTCTTAAAAACTAAAGATGATGCAGGACCAGGTGAGCATTTGTTCTGCGGTAGTAGCGAAGATGATATTGTTCGTCAGGCCAAAGCCTACTATGGCGAAGACGTGACAGTAAATTTCGAGCGGGAACCATTCGGATCGGGAACAGGAGTTCACCATTACTCCGGTTTCGGTATTAGCGCGGGCAATGATGAAGGCGGTGGTCAAGTTACTTCGGTTGACCTTACACGCGACCCCGACGTCCTCGACACATGGTTCTCCTCCGGCCTCTGGCCCATCGGCACACTCGGCTGGCCCGACGAAACTGAGGAACTGAAGAAATACTTCCCCACCTCGGTCCTGATCACCGGCTTCGACATCATCTTTTTCTGGGTCGCCCGGATGATGATGATGCAATACGCCGTGGTCGGCCAAAAACCCTTCGACACGGTCTATGTCCACGCGCTGGTGCGCGACGAGAAGGGCAAGAAGATGTCGAAATCATTGGGCAACGTCCTCGACCCTCTGGAGCTGATCAACGAATACGGGGCTGACGCCGTGCGCTTTACGCTGACCGCAATGGCGGCGATGGGGCGTGATCTGAAATTGTCGACAGCCCGGATCGCCGGCTACCGCAACTTCGGCACAAAGCTGTGGAACGCGCACCGCTTCGCCGAAATGAACGGCGTCTTTACGGACAGCGTGCCCGCCGTCGCCCACACCAGCCACGCGCAGGTCGACCACACGCTGAACAAATGGATCATCGGCGAAACCGCCCGCGTCCGCGAAGAGGTCGATGCCGCCCTGGAAAACTATCGCTTCAACGATGCTGCAAACGCGCTTTACGCCTTTGTCTGGGGCAAGGTCTGTGACTGGTATGTTGAGCTGTCCAAACCCCTGCTGCAAGACGACGCCCCCGAAGCGGCAGAGACGCGCCAAACCCTGAAATGGGTACTGGATCAGTGCCTGGTGCTGCTGCACCCGATCATGCCCTACATCACCGAAGAGCTGTGGCAAACCACCGCCGCACGGCCTAAGATGCTGATCCACGGCGACTGGCCGACCTATGTCACCACAGATATGCTGGACGCCGATGCCGACCGCGAGCTGAACTGGGTCATCGGCCTGATCGAATCCATCCGCTCGGCCCGCACACAGATGCACGTGCCTGCGGGCCTCAAGGTGCCGATGCTCTGCGCCGACATGGACGCTGCCGCCAAAACCGCCTGGGACAATAACGACGCCATGATCAAGCGCCTCGCCCGGGTGGAAACCCTCGACAGGACCGACGCCTTCCCAAAAGGCACCGTTTCGATCGCGGCCTCTGGGGCCACCTTTGGTCTGCCGCTGGCCGGGCTGATCGACATTGAAGCGGAGAAAGCCCGCTTGCAGAAATCACTGGACAAATTGGGCAAGGAAATTGGGGGGCTGCAAGGCCGGCTGAACAATCCGAAATTCGCGGCCTCCGCCCCTGCAGATGTTGTGGCGGAAACCCAAGGCAATCTCGATGCGCGCCAAGATGAAGCAGACCAGCTTCGGGCCGCCTTGAACCGCCTGGCTGAGTTGGCGTAGCGCTCCGTCTTCGTTCCAAATGGTTCTAAATCCTCGCCGAAGGCATTTAGTTCTTCTGGACCGCCGGAAAAGATTTTATGCCTTCGGCGAGGATTTTTTTACCATTTGGAAACCAAGATCTGAAAATCTCTGAGTGCGGTCCTAGCTGGGAAGCGAAGATCGTCCATTTGGAAGGCCCCGTCTGCTAACACAGGCGGGGCTGACTTTTGGCTTTTGATGTCAGTCTTTGAAGCTCGTAGGGCGCTTGCCGAATTCGGCCGCGATCACTTCCATCTGGTGCGGACGGCCGAGCAGTTCTGACTGTTCGCGGGATTCCTCCAGCAAGACCTCCTCCGCCCCCGAGATTTCGGCAAAGGCGATCAGACGCTTTGCGGCTTTCGTCGCACTGGGGCTTTTGCCAGCGATCGTCGCCGCGAGTTCCATCGCGGCGGCCAGCGGATCATCCGCCACTTGAGTGACCAGCCCCCACCGTTCGGCTTGCGCCGCGTCAATGGGGTGTGCGGTATAGGTGAGCAAACGCAGCACATCGCCGCGCACAAGTTTAGGCAGCAGCACCATGCCGCCCATATCGGGGATGATGCCCCATTTCATCTCCATCACCGCCATTTCGGTGCCGGGTGCCGCGATGCGGATGTCGGCCCCAAGCGCCAGTTGCAGGCCGGCACCAAAGACCTTGCCGTGCAGTGCTGCGATCACCGGCACGCCGACGCGGGTCCAGATCATCGCGACCTCTTGCCACTGGTTCGTGGTGCCATCGCCGTGGGTGCGCGGCATCATCCGGTCAGCGGGATTCGCGCCCGCAAGTGCCCCCATGCTGCTGATGTCGATGCCTGCGCAGAAGGCTTTGCCTTCGCCCGACAGCACGACCACTCGGGCATCGGACGCCGCCACTTCGTTGCCCGCGGCGATCACCGCGTCGATCATATCCTGATCAACGGCGTTCATCTTGTCGGATCGGGTCAGGCGCACATGCGCGATGTGGTTTTCGTAGGTGATGGATACGCGGGGCATGGGGTTCTCCTGTAAGGTTTTGGGCATATCACCCCAATCTGGCGCGTCATGCCAGCCAAACGTGGCGGCACGCGCGTGCGAGCCCTTGCCGTGCGCTGCCAAGGCGGATTATCAAAGTGGTATGACACATGCCCGCCTGACCCCGCTTGCCCAATCCTTGCCGTCCACCGTGCCCTTTGTCGGGCCAGAGACACAAGAGCGTGCACAATCGCGCTCGTTTGACGCTCGGTTGGGTGCCAACGAAAGTGTCTTCGGTCCGTCCCCCCGGGCGGTGCAGGCGATGGCCGAGACCCCGCAATGGATGTACGGCGACCCCGAAAGCTTTGATCTGCGGCAAGCCCTTGCCGCGCATCACGCCACAACGCCCGCGCATATCATCGTCGGCGAAGGCATCGACGGTCTGCTCGGGTATCTGGTGCGGCTGATGGTGACGGCAGGCGACGCCGTGGTTACGTCGGACGGTGCCTATCCGACGTTCAATTATCACGTGGCGGGGTTTGGCGGCGATCTGCACAAGGTGCCTTACCTTGGGGATCACGAAGACCCGCGCGCCCTGTTTGCCAAGGCGGCAGAGGTAGACGCAAAGCTGGTCTATCTGGCCAATCCCGATAATCCCATGGGCAGTTGGCACAGCGGCGCTGATCTGGTCGCGGCATTGGATGCATTGCCCGATGGCTGCCTGCTGGTTTTGGACGAAGCCTATATCGACTGTGCCCCCGACGGCACCGCCCCGCAACTGGCTGCGGATGATCCGCGTCTGATCCGGATGCGGACGTTTTCCAAGGCACACGGGCTGGCTGGCGCACGTGTGGGCTATGCCATCGCGCACCCCGATCTGATCACGGCTTTTGGCAAGGTGCGCAATCATTTCGGCATGAACCGCGCGGCGCAAGCCGGGGCGCTTGCGGCCTTGCGCGACACTGCGTGGCTTGCCCATGTCAAAGCCCTGATCGCCACGTCGCGCGAGACCATCGCCCAGATCGCCCGCGACAATGGGCTGCGGCCCTTACCGTCCGCCACAAATTTCGTCGCGATTGACTGCAGTAGCGACGGCAGTTTTGCAAAGGCGGTGCTGGACGGGTTGGTGGCGCGTGGAATTTTTGTTCGGATGCCTTTTGCGGCACCGCAAAACCGCTGTATCCGGGTCAGCTGTGGCACGCCTGCCGATCTGGATGCCTTTGCCCGCGCCCTGCCGCTGGCGCTGGCGGATGCGAAAAAAGGCTGACGATCGCCCTGCCCGCGCTATAATCAAGCGTATCCAACCACGAGAACCACGATGCGAGACACCGACGACCGCCCCTCTGCCCCCAATTACACCCAAGCCTGCATCGTGATGTTTGGCGTCAACGTCCTGTGGGTGTTCATGGTGATCTGGGCCGTGTGGGGCCTGTTGGCCGTCGCCATCTCGGGGTGGGCCGTGAAGGCCGCGATCGACCGGATCGCGGCGCGGCGGATCTAGACGCCGCCGATCACCTTGGCTGCGGCATCCAGCGCACCGGGCCCGCGCGCGATGCCAAGGGCGGCCATCCCCGCTTCGATCCCGCCCAGCATTCCCATGATCATCTGGCCGTTCACGTGGCCCATGTGGCCCAGCCGAAAGAAGCCGTGGCTTTCGGCGCTGCCCGGCTCGGCCATGCCCAGACCTATCCCCAGTGTCAGGCCGATGTTGTTTTGCACCCATTCGCGCAACTGAGTGGCTTGTGGGGCGGTCATCCGCAGCGCCGTAACCGCGTGGCTGCGCAGCTTGGGGTCGGCGATGTTCATCTCTAGGCTGCCGCCCTTTGACCAGGCATTGCAGGCGGCCCAGACGGCGCGCGCCAGCACTGTATGCCGGTTCCAGACCGCGTCCACGCCTTCGTCATGGATCATGTCAAGCGCGGCGCGCAGGCCGTAAATGTGGTGCGTCGGTGCCGTGCCGCAATGGTATTGATAGAACTCGTCAGGGTCCGCTCGCGGGGCCCAATCCCAGAACCGGCTGACACGGGGCATCTGCGCACGTCGTTGCGCCGCGCGGTCGTTGAAGAAGACAAAACTGACACCGGGCGGAACCATCAGCCCCTTCTGGCAGGCCGTAACCATCACGTCGACGCCCCACTTGTCCATCTCGAAGCGGTCGCAAGCGAAAGACGCGATGCAATCGGCCATCAGCAGCGCCGGATGGCCCGCCGCGTCCAATGCGGCCCGCACCCCGGCCACGTCATTCAGCACCGAGGTCGATGTATCCACATGCACGGTCAGCACCGCCTTGATCTGGTGGGATGTGTCCGCCTGCAGCCGGGCCGCGATCTGGTCCAGATCCATGGCAGAGCGTTTGCCGAAATCCATCACATCGACATTGGCACCAAGCCCGGTGGCCATCTCTCCCCAACCAATGCCGAAGCGGCCCGTGGCGGGCACCAGCACGGTGTCACCGGGTGCCACGACATTGGCCAGCGCCGCCTCCCATGCCGCATGACCGTTGCCGATATACATCGCCACGTTGTGTTCGGTACGCGCGATCCGGCGCAAATCCGCCATCAGGGGGGGCATCATCTCAATCAATTCGCCGGAATAGATGTTGGGCGCGGGTCGGTGCATGGCATTCAATACCGCCTCGGGCATCACCGACGGTCCGGGGATCGCAAGATAACCGCGCCCCTGCGCGAGATTGGGGTGTTTCGACATGAAATGACGCCTTTCAGAGGGTTCAATGCTGGCAACTTACCCGTGGCCCACGCCGCGTCAATCAGACAAACCGTCCTCGCACGCTTGCCCTGCCCCTGCTGGCTGCGTACACAAACGGGGCAATTGCCCTATGGATGCCGACCCCCTTATGAGCGACGTGACCTATCGATCAAGTGAACTGCTGAAATGGCTTTGGCGGGACTATCTGAAAAAGCACATGGGGTCGCTGCTGGTGGCCATCGTGTTCATGGCGATAGAGGGCTCGACTCTGGGCGCGCTGGCCAAGCTG
>JBFGFW010000169.1:0-5832 GCA_041579395.1 Sulfitobacter sp. | reverse complement strand
GTCGGCTTGCAAAAGGCCCCGCCAATCAGACATTTGGCAGGGCTTTCAGGATAAAGTGACCGTCCGGATGTGCTTTACGCAAAGGTGTCGGCGAAGGTGCTGCGGTATATCGCACTCAGTTCGGCCAGAGGTACGGTGACCCCACCAAAACTGACCTGGTCGCCGCCAAATTTACCCACGCTTTCCACATGCAACCCGGCCTCAGATGCTGCAATCATCAGCGCCTCGGCTTGGTCAAAGGTGCAGGCGATCAGATAGCGCGCCTGATCTTCGCCAAACAGGGTCTGCGTGTCGACAGAGTCGAGCGAAACGCCAATGCCCGCTTCGTCCGCCAGTTCGAATGCAGCCAAGGCAAGGCCGCCGTCGGACAGATCGGTGCAGGCTTCGATCAGATCACGGTTGTTGCGGATAAAGGTACCGTGAGCCTTTTCAGCCACCAGATCGACCGTCGGTGCGTCGCCATCGCGGCGGTTGAACATTTCGAGCAGCAGGGCGGACTGGCCCAGATGCCCCTTTGTAGCCCCAAGAACCAAGGCCATATGTCCGTCACACACGTCCTTGCCGATGATGTCGTCGGTATGGGTCAACAGGCCTACAGCCCCGATTGTCGGCGTGGGCAGGATGCCCGCACCGTCCGTTTCGTTATAAAGCGACACGTTGCCGGACACGATGGGCATATCAAGCGCTGCAACAGCTTCGCCGATGCCTTTGATTGCGCAGACAAACTGGCCCATGATCTCGGGCTTTTCGGGGTTGCCGAAATTCAGGTTGTCAGTCGTGGCCAAGGGCAGGGCCCCAACGGCACAGAGGTTGCGATAGGCTTCGGCGACCGCCTGTTTGCCACCCTCGAACGGGTTGGCCTTCACATAGCGGGGCGTCACATCCGAGGTGAACGCGATGGCCTTGTCGGTACCGTGGACGCGTACAATACCCGATCCCAATCCGGGGGTGCGGGCACTGTCGCCCATGACCATCGTGTCATATTGTTCGTAGACCCATGCCTTGGACGCATAGTTGGGGCTGGCCAGCAGCGCGCGCAATCCGTCGATGGGGTCGATACCGGGCACATCCGACAGCGGTGCGGCCGCAGGGGTTTCGACCCAGGGGCGATCGTATTCAGGCGCATTGCCCGACAGCGCCTTGAGCGGCAGATCGGCTTTTACCTCGCCGTTGTGCACGATCAGGAACCGGTCTTCCGCGATGGTTTCACCAACGATGGCAAAGTCCAGATCCCATTTGTCAAAGACGGCTTTGGCTTCAGCCTCAAGCTCGGGGCGCAGCACCATCAGCATGCGTTCCTGGCTTTCCGACAGCATCATTTCATAGGCCGTCATACCCTTTTCGCGGGTCGGGACCAGCTCAAGATCAAGCCGCACGCCCAGATTGCCCTTGTCGCCCATTTCCACCGCCGAACAAGTCAGGCCGGCGGCCCCCATGTCCTGGATCGAGATCACCGCCCCGGTCGCCATCAGTTCCAGCGTGGCTTCCATCAACCGCTTTTCGGTAAACGGGTCTCCGACCTGCACGGTCGGGCGCTTTTCTTCGATCGTGTCGTCAAATTCGGCCGACGCCATGGTCGCACCGCCCACGCCGTCACGCCCGGTCTTGGCCCCAAGATAGACCACCGGCATGCCGACACCGGACGCGGCGGAGTAGAATATCTTGTCGGTGTCCGCCAATCCGGCGGCAAACGCGTTCACAAGGCAGTTGCCGTCATACGCGGTGTCGAACCGGACTTCACCGCCCACGGTCGGCACGCCAAAGCAGTTGCCATAGCCGCCTACGCCCGCAACGACGCCGTGCACAAGTTGACGGGTCTTGCGGTGCTTGGGCGATCCGAAGCTTAGCGAATTCATCGCCGCAATGGGGCGCGCACCCATGGTGAATACATCGCGCAGGATACCGCCGACCCCGGTGGCCGCACCCTGATAGGGTTCGATATACGACGGGTGATTGTGGCTTTCCATCTTAAAGACCAGCGCCTGACCATCGCCAATATCAACGATGCCAGCATTCTCGCCGGGCCCGCAAATTACCTGGGGGCCAGTGGTCGGCAGGGTGCGCAACCACTTTTTGGATGATTTATAAGAACAATGTTCATTCCACATGGCCGAAAAGATACCGAGTTCGGTAAAGCTTGGTTCACGCCCGATGATATCGAGGATGCGCTGATATTCATCTTGATTGATGCCGTGGCTGGCAATCAGATCCGGCGTGATGGCTGGTTCGGTCATGGTCGGCGTATCCCCCTGCAAGATATGGCCGTACTCTTAGATCAAGCGCAGCGCGGGGAAAAGGCCAAACAAAACCCTGCCCATATGCCGAAAAAAAAGGCCGAGCGCGAAGCTCGGCCAAGTCCAACAGGGAGGTATGAAGCGACAGGCACAAACCCGTCCGTCTTCATAACGGTCAAATAGGTGGCGTACGTGCACCGATCAAGGCAGAAGTGGCGTCTTTTTCAGCATGCCCGCTATGCATTTCTCGCATGGCTATTCATTTGCCTTTTCCCGCAGGTGTTTACGGTATGTAATGATCTCGTCCTGGACGAAGTCTTTGAAGGCGGCAACCCGCTTAGAGGCGCGCAGTTCTTCGGGATAGGCCAGAAATACCGGTACATCCGCCGACTCGGTATCGGGCAGAACCTGAACCAGATCGGGGAAATCCTGCGTCAGATAGTCTGGCAGCACGCCGATCCCTAAATTGTTGATCACGCCCTGCAAAACCCCGAAATAGTTGTTCACCGTCAGCATTGACCGCAGGTCGTACATCATCAGTTGCTGGACCAACTGCAAGCCGGCGCTGACCTGGTTGCTGTCGGTATTCTGGCAGATCAGGCGGTGGTCGGCCATATCCTCTAGCCGCAGCGGCGTGCCGTTGGTGGCCAGATAGGCGGGCGACGCATACAGGCACATCTTGATCATCATCAGCTTTTTGCGCACCAGATCGGCCTGCGACGGCTCTTTCATGCGGATGGCCACGTCGGCCTCGCGCATCGGCAGATCCAGCACGCGTTCTTCCAGCATCAGGTCGACCTTCAGGTCGGGGTATTTCTCGTAAAGTTTGGTCAGGCGCGGGGCCAGCCATAGCGTGCCAAAACCAGTCGTTGTGGTGACGCGCAGTTCGCCAAAGACTTCTTCTTCGCTGTCGCGGATACGCGCGGCGGCTGTGTCCAATCGCTTGCTCATCGCGACGGTGGCGTCAAACAGCAGTTCGCCTTGTTCGGTCAGGATCAGCCCGCGCGCATGGCGGTGGAACAGATTGGTGTTCAGTTGCTCTTCCAGCCCTCTGATCTGACGGCTGACGGCGGACTGCGACAGGTTCAGCTTGTCCCCGGCGTGGGTCAGACTGCCCGCATCTGCGACGGCATGAAAGATTCTGAGCTTATCCCAATCCATTAGGCCTACCTTTTCTGACGGATGTGAAAATGCGCACAGCCCAATTTATGTGCGCCAATTCGTGATCAAAAACAACCCTGACGCATGTTATGCTGAATTTATCGCAACTGAATCATCACGGTGGGGATTACCTGATCGGATTCTTGTCCCATATCTCACAATCCGGGGGCAACACAACGCTAGACAGGTCAGCTTTTGTGACCTAGTCTGCGATTAGGCATCTTGTCGCACGTAGGAGAGAGCACGCCATGACCACGCAGAAGATTTCACTGACTGACCGCTTCGATTTGACGAAGTCCCCGGTGTTGCTGAATGGCACGCAGGCGCTGGTGCGTATGATGATGATGCAAAAGGCACGCGACAAGGCGGCGGGGCTGAACACGGCGGGCTATGTGACGGGCTACCGCGGGTCGCCGCTGGGGGCGGTTGACCTGCAGATGGAACGTGCTTCCAAGAAGTTGGCCGAATATGACGTGCTGTTCGAGCCGGGTCTGAACGAAGATCTGGCTGCCACAGCACTGTGGGGGACGCAGCAGGCCGAACTGCGCGGCGAAGGCAAGTTTGATGGCGTTTTCGGTCTTTGGTACGGCAAGGGTCCGGGGGTGGACCGGACCGGCGACGTGATGCGCCACGTCAACATGGCCGGTTCGTCGAAATACGGCGGCGTGCTGATGGCGATGGGCGATGACCACACCGGTGAATCCTCGACCGTGCTGCACCAGTCTGAATTTGCGATGACCGACGCCTATATGCCCGTGGTCAGCCCCGCCGGGGTGCAAGAGATATTGGACTACGGCATTTATGGCTGGGCGCTGTCGCGGTTTTCGGGGCTGTGGGTCGGTCTGAAGACCATGAAGGACACGGTCGAGGCCACATCGGTCGTTAACGGTGATCCGCACCGGATGCAGTTGACCGTGCCTGAGTTTGACATGCCGAATGGGGGGCTGAACATCCGCCTGATCGACACGCCGCATGAGCAAGAGGCGCGGATGATCGACTATAAACGCTTTGCCGCCGAGGCGTTCAGCCACGCCAACAAGATCGACAAGCGGATGTGGGGCAAGCGCGGGGCCAAGATCGGCTTTGTCGCCGCGGGCAAGAACTGGCTGGATCTGCTGCACGCGATGAGCCTGTTGAACATCGACGAGAACGAGGCCGAACGGCTGGGCATCACGCTGTATAAGGTCGGCCAAACATTTCCGCTGGACATGAAGGGCTTTCACCACTGGGCCGATGGTCTGGATCTGGTGGTTGTGGTCGAAGAAAAGCGCAAACTGATCGAAATTCAGATCAAGGAAGCGCTATTTTCCGACACGCATCGCCGGGTCTATGGCTGGCACAAGGGCGGCGGGGCCGGGATGGAGCATGGCGAAGAGCTGTTCCCGACACGCGGCGCGCTGGACCCGATCTGGATCGCGGAAAAGCTGGGCGGTATCCTGATCGAGGAAGGCCGCAGCACAGACGGGATCAAGGCCGGCATGGAGGTGCTCGACAACGCCCGTCGCGCCGACAATGCCGAAGACATCGCAGCGCGCACGCCCTATTTCTGTTCGGGTTGCCCGCACAACACATCGACTAAACTGCCCAAGGGCAGCCGCGCCTATGCGGGCATCGGATGCCACTATATGGTCCAGTGGATGGACCGCGAAACGACCGGATATACCCATATGGGTGGCGAAGGGGCGAATTGGATCGGGGAATCGCATTTCTCGACGCGCGAACATGTGTTTCAGAACCTTGGCGATGGCACCTATAACCATTCGGGCATTCTGGCGATCCGCGCAGCCCTCGCGGCCAAGACCAACATCACCTACAAGATCCTATACAACGACGCCGTCGCCATGACCGGCGGTCAGCACAACGAAGGCGATCTGGACGCACCGCGCATCGTGGCCGAACTGCAAGCGATGGGGGTCAAGAACATCGCCGTGGTTTATGACGAGAAGGAAGATGTAGACAAAGCTGCGTTCAAGAATGTGCCACTGTATGAGCGGGCAGACCTGCAAACCGTCCAGGAAAATTTTACCAAGATCAAAGGCGTCAGCGCGATTGTCTATATCCAGACCTGTGCCGCAGAAAAGCGCCGCCGCCGCAAGCGCGGGCTGTTTCCCGATCCTGACAAACGTGTGTTCATCAACACCGATGTCTGCGAGGGTTGCGGCGATTGCGGTGTCCAGTCAAACTGCGTCTCGATCGTGCCCCAAGAGACGGAACTGGGCCGCAAGCGCGCAATCGATCAGTCATCCTGCAACAAGGATTACTCCTGCCTCAAGGGGTTCTGCCCGTCGTTCGTGACGCTGGAAGGTGCAAAAATCCGCAAAGACCCAACAACAGAGGTGAAAATACCCGACCTGCCGCTGCCCTCACTGCCCACCATCAACGGCACCTATAACGTGGTGATCACGGGCGTTGGCGGTACCGGCGTCGTGACCATCGG
>JBFGFW010000168.1:0-5855 GCA_041579395.1 Sulfitobacter sp. | reverse complement strand
TGGCGATCGCCGTGATCGGTGGCTTGCTGTTGTCCACACTGTTGTCGTTGTTGTTCGTGCCATCGATGTTCAGCGTGATGGACGGAATCAAAGAGCGCATTCGCTGGGCTTTGGTGGCCGTGTTGGGCGCGAACAAGCCGAAACAGGTGGCCCCCGAAGTTTAGGATCGCGCAGTTTGCGAACCCGTACGGAGCGCTGAATTGAGGGCTAGGCGCGGACGCGCTTATTGCCTTTAATGGTGCGTGCTGCTGCCACTGTTCTGTTGGCGGCATGTCTTAGTCTCAGAAAGGCCGCGCAACCGTGACACCCTTTGTCTTTAACACCACGAAATCCATCGTCTTCGCAACCGGTGCCGCTGCGCGGTTAGCTGAACTTGCGGGCGAGTTGTTGGGGCAAAAGTGCCTGCTGGTCACCGACCCGGGGTTGCGCAGACTGGGGCTCTGCGACGCTGCACTTGATGGGCTGGAAAAGGCGGGTCACAGCGTGACGGTCTTTGACGCGGTCGAGGCCGATCCATCCCGCGCGACATTGATGAATGCTGTCGAAGCGGGCAAGCATGCCGGGGTGACCGGCGTCATCGGCTTTGGCGGCGGATCATCGCAGGACATTGCCAAACTGACAGCGCTGCTGCTCGGCTCGGCCGAGGATCTGGACAGCGCTTGGGGCGTCGCGAAAGCCAAGGGGCCACGCTTGCCGCTGGTATTGATCCCCACGACCGCCGGCACCGGGTCCGAGGTGACGCCGGTGTCGATCATCACCGTCGGGGACGAAGAAAAGCGCGGCGTGTCGTCGCCCGTTATCCTGCCCGATATGGCCATTCTGGACCCGGAACTGACGGTCGGGCTGCCCGCCCACATCACTGCTGCCACAGGCGTTGACGCAATGGTCCATGCGATCGAGGCCTATGCGTCCAAGAACGCCAACAACAACCCGGTTTCAAAACTGCTGGCCCGCGAGGCACTGCGCCTGCTTGGGGCCAACATCGAGACAGCAGTCAGCGACGGGGCCAACATCGAGGCGCGCGGCGCGATGCTGCTGGGGTCCATGTTCGCGGGACAGGCCTTTGCGAATGCGCCGGTTGCTGCGGTGCATGCGCTGGCCTATCCGATCGGCGGGACGTTTCATGTCCCGCACGGGCTGTCGAATGCGTTGGTTCTGCCGCATGTGCTGCGCTTTAACGCGCCTGAGGCGGGCACGCTCTATGCCGAGATTGCCGCCGATGCTTTTCCCGATCTGGCGCGGATCGATGGCACACAGGCCCGCACCGCCGCCTTTATCGAGGCTCTTGCGGACCTGTCTGCCCGCGTCGGCCTGCAAACCCGTCTGCGCGATGTGGGCATTCCAAAAGATGCGATTGCCAAGATGGCTGCCGATGCCATGCTGCAAACGCGGCTTTTGGTGAACAATCCCCGACCGGTCGTTCAGAAGGACGCCGAAACGATCTATACCGCCGCGTGGTAGGGGTGTTCATCCGATACTGCAACCACCAACGCCCGCGCATTATTCACGCCGCTTTGTCGCAAACTGGGCTAGACAAAGCAGCGAAAAGCCGGGATAAGCCGAAGCGCACTGGGACACGTGGGTAAAACGACGTGGCAAGTTCCAGAATGCAAATCCCGCGGTAACGCGGTCGAGGCGAGTTGGCGGAGTGGTTACGCAGCGGATTGCAAATCCGTGTACAGGAGTTCGATTCTCCTACTCGCCTCCATTTAAAATCAATGGGTTAAACGAAAAATACCTTGTGGACAACGAGGCGTTTTACATAGTCTTTTACAATTTAGTTCACCACCCGTTCTTTTCAGCCTTTGCGACAAGTGCCAAAATCTTGTCGGTCTTGTCGTCAACTAACACTGCGTAAATCTCGATCATCTGCGTCGCATAACGTGAATTAGTCTCGATGTGATCTGACACCGTCCCCTTCTCAAGCAAGCATTCCAATTGATAGGCGCGCCGGTTGATGACGTCCAAAAGATACGCAAACCTATTGCAAATCCCACGCGACCACTCGTCCAGGTCATCGCATTCCAAACCTCGAAAGATGTTCCTCCTGCCAGCGACATGGTGAGAAGTGCGGCAAAAAGATAAGCACCCAGAATAATTGAGGCCTGACGCACGGTATTCGTGATCGCAGGAGCAAATATCATTCCTGTCAAAAGGCCGCCCCCGCCTGCGACAAACCCGCCGAGCCATTGCGCCAATCTCAGCGGGAACAATATCGCCACCCCAAGATAGGTGTACGCCATGAAATACCCCATATTCTGGGACTGGTGTGTATGACCGGCAGGAATGAAACACTGATGCATATCGCGAAGTGGAGTACTGCCGCCACGCGAAGTAGGGCGGTTTTGCTCAACGCATCGGAGTTCAACATCAGATCCCAAAATCCATAGCCGATAAAAGCAATGATGCCGATGGCTGACGCCAACCTGCCAAGCGGAATAAACCTTTGCAGTAGGTGCAGGGCGTAGGCGCGTTCGACGTCAGGCTCGAATTTTATCGGGAGTTTCGGTACCGCGCCAATCATCGAAAATCGAAACTGAATGAAACTTAATAAGATGGCCGCAGAGCCATCTGAAAGACTTATTGGCTGAAAAATGCTGTGTGACGCACAAATGGCAGAAATGCTAAACGTGCACTGCGGCAATTTCGCGCGCGATGAGTGACGGCTTGGGCCGGTATGACCCATTAGGGCCCTGAAACTTCATCGGCCTCATGAGCGCGTCAAGCCCGTGCAATCCAATGTCCTTTGTGAGTTCGAACGATGCCTTGTGCGTCCACTGAAAGATAGGAAGTGGTGTTGGTTTCAGTTTCCAACCATTCGTATTCGTTATTCGCAGTGCGTCGGACAACGAGGTGGAGCGGCTTTAGCTGCACGTTTTCAAGGTCTAAACGCGCGACCAGAATCTCGGCTTCGTCGCCAACGCCGAGCTTGAGACGGCGGATCGGCAAGGTGAATGTCGCGGGCGAGAAGCCAAAGTAGATATCCTTGGCACCGGTCACTGCTGGAACCGCCGTGCCATTAAGCATCCACGTGTCATCAGGTGCGCGGCGCACAAAAATGCGGGACTTTGCTCCGATGCGGACGCGCCGTGTCGTTCCATCGTCTCGGGCGCGTATACGGTACCGCAGGATATTCAGGTCCCCGTCCGTCGACGAACCGTCAATGAGGTACCCCCCTTCAGCGTCGGCAAAACGGCAGGCATCATTTCCCGGGCCGTCCTGTCTAACCCATAACACTGCATATGCACCCGCGATCATGGCACGCTCTCCCTGTTTCACGATACCCTAGCACGTCGCGATCATTGATGGCTGAAAAATGCGCCGCGATTCCATGATGTCAGATGCGACGGTCCAGACCGCTGCATTTCGCATTGGCGACAAAAGTCGGCTAATGGCCAATGACATCAAGCGGATTCCGCCGAGCGTGCGCAGTCATTCCTGAAACATATGGGCGTTATTGGCTCATCGCGGTCAAAGGTACCGTGATAAGGGTACCCCGTCCTGAAAACTGACCTGCCACTGAGTTTTCAGCCATGGGGGCAGAGCCCTTTGGGTTGATCCGCCGATTGGCGCAGCGCGGGTGTCGGTTGCGGTTCAGGGGCGTTCGGCAATTGCATTTGGTGCCTGAAAGCCAAGCGCAGAATGTGGTCGTGTTTGTCTTAAGTCGGCGGCCCACGATCTGATCACGGCCCGCGCATGCGCCATGTTTCGGAACATGGTTACGTTCAAACGCGCGTCGTGCAGGCAATTAATGCCTGACTGTTCGCCATCGCCGCGCAAGAGCACTTAAGCGCGTCGGTATCAAAACCGCAGCCGCTCCGATATGCCATGCTTGCGGCACAGGTCGGGATATTTCGCGCTCGCGTCATGCGCGGTCGGAATACTGATGAGCTGCTCTTTGCTGTATCTCGTCCGCTTCGTTGTCCACCCTTTGTCGGGTCGGATCCAAATTTCATATCGAGGAATTTTCCCGTGGCAGGTCAATTAGCCATCGGGCAATTCCGGGAAAATCTTGTCCAGCGTCGCAGGATAGTCCCGCACCCTTACACCTGTCGCGTTGAAGATTGCGTTGGTGATCGCGGCACCGGCACCGGAGATGCCAAGTTCACCCACGCCCTTGGATTGGATCGGGTTGGCCCAGCTGTCGCGTTCTTCCAGAAACACCACATCCAGTTGCGGAACGTCCAGATTGACCGGCACATGGTATTCGGCAAGGTTGTGGTTGACGATATGCCCGTCGCGGTGATCGTGGACCAGTTCTTCGGTCAGCGCGGCCCCGATGCCAAAGATCATCCCGCCATGGCATTGCGATGCGGCAGTCTTTTCATTCAGGATGCGGCCAGCGGAAAACACCCCCAACATCCGGCGCACCCGCGTTTCGCCGGTCACCGCGTTAACGGCGACTTTGGCAAAATGGGCCCCGAAACCAGCATGTTGCTTGGCGTCAGACGTATCGCCGGGTTCAATCTTGCCGTCGGCGGTCAGATCGGAGGTCAGGATTTGCGAGATGTCGCGCTGCACATTTCCGGTAGTTGCGGTGCCGTCCTTGAGGGTCATGTCGCGCGCATCCGTGCCTAGACGCTCTGCCAGCTGATCGCGCAGCGACTGGCAGGCCAGAAACACCGCCGACCCGGCAGAGCTGGCACCCCAGGAACCGCCGGACCCCGCCGAGGGCGGCAGATCGGTATCGCCGAGCGTTACGGTCACGGCATCAATGGGCAGGCCCAGCATCTCGGCAGCAATCTGGGTCAGGATGGTGTAAGTGCCGGTACCGATATCGGTCATGTCCGTCTCAACCGTCGCGGTGGCGTCAGTGTGCAAGGTCACCCGCGCTTCGGATGCGCCCAAGATGTTGCCGCGCGCCGCCGACGCGACGCCATAACCGATCAGCCATTCGCCGTCGCGCACCGCACCGGGAATGGCGTTTCGGTCGGACCAGCCGAAAAGTTCCGCGCCTTGGGTCAGGCAGTCTGCAAACCGCCGCGATGAGTATTCCTTGCCGTTTTCGGGATGCACATCGGGGATGTTGCGCAGACGCAGTTCGATAGGATCGATGCCCGACCGGTGCGCCAGTTCGTCCATCGCGTTTTCAAGCGCCAGCATGCCGACCGCTTCACCCGGTGCGCGCATTGACCCTGCAAGGCTGCGGTGCACATGGGCGACCGTGTGGCTGTAGCTGCGGTTTTTGCCGGCGTACAGAAAATGCGTGGCCAGGGCGCAAGGTTCGGAGAAGGTTTCGCCCGGCAGGTTCGACACGATTGCGTCATGGCCCATCGCGGTCAACTTGCCGTCGCTGTCGCAGGCCAGCCGGACGCGCTGTTGGGTCGAGCTGCGCCGTATGGTCGCCTCGAACACCTGAGGGCGGGTCAACACGACACGCACCGGGCGGTTCAACTGCCTTGCCGCAATCGCAGCCCCCACCGCTTCGGGCGCAATGCCCAGTTTCGACCCAAATCCGCCACCCACGAAGGGGGCCAGAATGCGCACATTCCTGGGGTCGATGCCCAAGGCATCCGCCAGCTCGTTCCGGTTGTATTTCAGCATCTGATAGGACCCCTGCAGGGTCAGTTGATCACCGTCCCACCGGGCAATCGACGCATGCGGTTCCATCGCGGCGCTGTTTTGCGACGGGGTGGTATAGGTCTGGTCAACAGAATGGGCCGCGTTTGACATCGCGGCGTCGATGTCGCCCTGATCAAGCTGCTTGCCTTCGGGTTTATCGGTGGATGCGGCGGGGTTAAGCGGGTCCGTGACGGCATTATGATCGGCGTCATAGGTTGCGACAACGGATTGCGCGGCATGGCGCGCCTGTTCAAAGGTGTCGGCCACGACCAATGCAATGGGCTGGCCAAAAT
>JBFGFW010000167.1:0-5880 GCA_041579395.1 Sulfitobacter sp. | reverse complement strand
GGTTTCACACCCCCACGCCCCCGTGGAGTTTATCGGGCAAAATGAAGTCAGGCAGCAGGGAAGGTCAGCGTCATGCCGTCATAGGCCGGTTGGATGTGGTCAGGGGTTTCATCTGCCACCGTTTGATAGTCGAGATCGTTGTGCATGTTTGTCAGCACGGCAGATTTCGGTGCCATCTTGTCAATCCAGTCGAGGGTCTGGGCAAGGTGGCTGTGGGTCGGGTGCGGGTCGCGGCGCAGGGCGTCGACGATCCAGCAGGTCAGGTTGTCCAGATGCGGCCACGCGGCATCTGGGATGGTCGCCACATCGGGCAGGTAGGCCACATCGTTCATGCGAAAGCCAAGCGCGTCGATGGATCCGTGATTGACCAGAAAGGGCGTGAAGGTGAGCGCGCCGCCCGGACCGTCGATCGTTGTGTCGCCGTCGATCAGATGCATGTCGAGGATCGGTGGATAGGACGACCCTTCGGGCTGGATAAAGACATAGCCGAAACGGTCCAGCAGGGCCGTGCGGGTCGGTACGTCGGCCCAGACCGGCAGCCGTTTGCGCATGTTGATCACGATCATCCGCAGGTCATCGACGCCGTGCACGTGATCGGCGTGGGAGTGGGTGTAGATCACCGCGTCCAGTCTGCCGACCCCGGCGTCCAGCAACTGGCTGCGCAGGTCGGGCGAGGTGTCGATCAGCACGGTCGTGGTGCCCGCATCCGTAATCCGTTCGACCAGAATCGAACAGCGGCGGCGCGCGTTCTTGGGATTGGCCGGATCGCAGGCCCCCCAGTGCCCGCCAAGCCGCGGCACCCCGCCTGACGACCCGCAGCCCAGTATGGTGATTTTCATCTGCGCCATCAGGCGGCCTTGGAATAGGCGGCGGCTTTTGCGAACAGCCGGTCAAAGTTGGCTTCGGTCTGGGCGGCGAATGCGGCATAGTCCAACCCAAACGTCTCGGCCCCACGGCGCGCGGTGTGCGCCGTATAGGCGGGTTCATTGCGTCGGCCGCGATGCGGTGGCGGGGCGAGATAGGGGCTGTCGGTTTCCACAAGGATGCGGTCCAGCGGCGCGTTGGCAAAGATGTCACGCAGATCGGCGCTTTTGGGAAAGGCGGTGATGCCCGACATCGACAGGTAGAACCCCAGATCGAGGGCAGTGCGGGCCAAGGCGGCGGACGACGAAAAGCAGTGCATCACGCAACTGTAGGCTCCATTCGCGTGCTCGTCGGTCAGGATGCGGGCCATGTCATCATCGGCGTCGCGGGCATGGATGATCAGCGGCAGCCCGGTGTCGCGTGCCACGGCAAGGTGGGTGCGCAGGGACGTCTGCTGCGCTTGCGCAGAATCCGCGGTGTAGTGGTAATCTAGGCCGGTTTCGCCGATGCCGACCATCTTGGGGTGTCTGGTCAGTGCGATCAGATCGTCATAGGACGCCATCGGTTCCGCAGCGACGCTCATCGGGTGGGTGCCGGCGGCATAGAACACCGGCGGGTGGGCGTCGGCTAGGGCGCGCACTGCGGGTTCGTTCTTCAGCTTGGTACAGATCGTGACCATGCGGGTCACGCCAGCCTTGGCCGCGCGGGCGATCACGTCTGGCAGTTCGCCTTCGAAGTCTGGAAAATCAAGGTGACAGTGGCTGTCGGTGATGGGGTGGATATCGCTCATGCCGGTCCTGACTTATCTGGATCTGGGCGCGTGCTGCGCGGCGTCACCCATCTTGAACAGGGTATCTAGGACCAGTGCGGCTGGGTCAAGGTTGACCGCCATGCCGTGGCGTGCGCGCGCGCCGATGTCCTGCGCCGCGTCGGCCCATGCGCGGCCTTGGGCGGGCGACGGTGACAGGCGCTGCAGCACGGCCGCCTCATGGGGGGCGGCTTCGATGTCGGGGGCGTGGCCAAGTGCGCCGGTGCGCGCCAACCGCAGCAACAGCAGGTCGACCAGCGCGAACAGCAGGGCCAGCTTTTCTTCGGCACCGCGGGTGGCTGCCGCTTCGGCAAGTTTGAGCGCGCGGGACCGATCGAGCCGGGGCATCGTGTCAAGCAGTGCCACCAGTTCGGCGTAAAGCTGTAGTCCGCCCATCAACGACAGTTGCAGTGCGCTGCCGACCGACCCACCCGACAGCGCGGCCAGCGCCCCCGGATCGCCCTGCACATCGACACCGGACTGCGCCAGGGCCTGCGCCATCTGATCGGGGTCGAGCGTGCCAAGCCGCAGCGTACGGCACCGCGACCGGATGGTCGGCAACAGGCCGGAAGGCCGGTGGCTGATCAACAGCAACACGGCACGGGCAGGGGGTTCTTCCAGCATTTTCAGCAGCGCGTTCGCAGCGTTGGGGTTCATCAGATCGGCATCATCCACAATCACCACGCGGCGGCCCCCATCGGTGGCGGACATCTGGAAAAAGCCGTTCAGCCTGCGGATGTCATCGACGACGATCTGCTTGCGCAGCCGTTGGGTTTTCTCATCTGCCGACCGGGTCACGGCTTTCAGCGCCCCTTCGCCGCCTGCCGCAATCCGCCGGGCGACGGGGTGGTCGGGGTCGATATCCAAAGTGGTGGGCGGATCGGGCGCAAACATGCCGCCATCATCAGGGTTGGGTGTGGCCAGCAGGAACCGCGCGATGCGCCAGGCCAGCGTCGCCTTGCCGACCCCGCGCGGGCCGGTCAGCAGCCAGCCATGGTGCAGTTTGCCCGCGTTGAATGCGTCCAGAAACGCCGCCTCGGCCGCGTTTTGGCCAATCAGGCGGGGCGTGTCGCGCGGATGGCGCGCACCGTCGATACGGTCTGGCTGGGGGGTGTCGTCGGTCATGCGGTGGGTTTAGCAGATTGCGGGCGCAGGAAAAGGGCTAGCGGGCGTCAAGACGCGCAAGTGTGTAGTTCAGGATGTCGCCCGCCACCTGATCGATGTCACGGGCCCCGTCGACGACGACGAAGCGGTCCGCAAATTCTTTGGCCAGATCGAGAAAACCGGCGCGCATGGCCACCTGCAAACCTTCGCCGAAATCCTCGAACCGTTCCTCGACCGTATTGCGCGACAAAGCGCGGCTTAACCCTTCGGTAGGGTCCATGTCGATCAAAACGGTCAGGTCTGGTTCAACGCCAATCATCAGGGCATGCAACTGGTCGACGGCATCGCGCAGGTCGCCGCGGCTGAGGCCTTGGTACATCCGGGTGGAATCCGCGAACCGGTCGCAGATCACGATCTTGCCTGCGTCCAGCGCGGGCTGGATCGTCCGTTCCAGATGGTCACGGCGCGCGGCGGTGAACAGCAGAATTTCAGTCTGCGCCGACCAGCGATCCGGGTCGCCCTGCAAGACCAAAGCGCGAATTTCCTCGGCACCGGGGGAGCCGCCCGGCTCGCGGGTCATGACAACAGAGTGGCCGCGCTGTTCAAGCTGATCTTTCAGCAGCTTGGTCTGGGTCGATTTTCCGGATCCATCAATGCCTTCAAAGCTGATGAAAAACCCCTTGGCGCTCACGAAGCGTCCTCGGGCCCTTCGTTCAGGCGGGTCAGAAGATGGCGCGCGGCGGCTTCCAGCTTAACCATGAACCCACCGGCGGCCACGGCATCCTTGGCTACCAAAGTGGCGCGTACGTCGGGCAGATCGCCGCGGGTCAGCACCAGTTCACCGATGGTTTCGCCCTTGGCGATGGGAGCCCGCAAAGGGCCTTTATAGACCACTTCGGCTGTGAGTTCGCTGCCGCCCGACACCGGGATCAGCACCGAAAGATCTTTTTCCAGCTCTAGTGCGACATTGCTTTTCGCGCCCAGAACGACGGGCACTTCAGCGATCTGTGTGCCAGCAGCCCCCATTGAGCGCTGCGAGAATTGGCGGAAGGCCCAGTTCACGATCGCCTCGGACTCCTGCGCGCGCGCCGCGGCACTTTCGAGACCCGACAGCACAAAGATCACCCGGCGGTCGCCCTGCTTGGCGGACCCGACCAGCCCATAGCCGGCTTCAGCAGTGTGGCCGGTCTTCAGCCCATCGGCCCCGATCCCCAGACCCAACAGCGGGTTGCGGTTGCTCTTGTTCTGGGGGGCACGCCCGTCAAACAGGAATTCGCGCTGCGCAAAAAGCGGATAATACTGCGGGTAATCTTCGATCAACCGGGTTGCCAGCAGCCCCAGATCGCGCATCGACATCCGGTGCCCTGCGGCGGGCCAGCCGTTAGAATTTGCAAATGTCGAATTGGTCATGCCCATCTGTTGGGCGCGCTGCGTCATCAGGCGGGAAAACCCGGCTTCGGTCCCGTCTGGGGACAGCGCCTCGGCAATTACGGCGCAGGCGTCGTTGCCCGACAACACGATGATGCCGCGGATCAGGTCCTCGACCTGAACGCGGTCGGTCGTATCCAGAAACATCGTCGACCCGCCATAGGACATGGCGTGCTGGGACACCGGCAACGTTTCCGTCAGATCGAGCCCGCCATTGCTTTTGCCACGCTCGATCGCCTCAAATGCCATGTAAAGTGTCATCAGTTTGGACATCGATGCGGGTGGCAACGGATCGTCGGCGTTCTTGGTCAGCAGCACCGTTCCTGTGGTCTGGTCCACGACGTACGCAGCCTGCGCGCGCGTTTCGAATGCGTGGGCAGGATAGGTCAGCACGATCAGCGCCACTGTGGCAGCAAGGATGCGGATCATTGGAAAGTTCCTTTTTCAGTGGTCAGTTGGACACCGCGTAGGCATCTGAAAAACCCTCGGACTTGATGGATTTTAGCAAGGTGTTCATTTCGGATTGTGTGGCGACGGGTCCGACCATCACACGCCAGAACGCCTTGCTGTCAATTTCACTGCGCTTGATATCGGGCAACATGCCCGCACTGCGCATCTGATTGGCCGCCCGGTCGGCATTGGCCTCGACACTGAAAATGCCGATCTGCACAAACGGCTTGCGGAGCGACGAGGCCTTTTTCGTATCTGTTTTCGTTTTTGGCTTTGGCGTGGCAGCGGGGACCGCAGCCGCAGGTGTTGCCGGAGCCGCCTCAATCGCGGCATTTGCAGCCGTGGTGACCGGGTCAAGCACTGTTTCGGTCACGTCCGCGGGGGTCTCCACGGTTGCGGCGGGGGCAGAATCCTGCACCGGTGCATTTCCTTCCTCACGCCGCAGCGCAGTCACGTTCAGCGGGGCAGGGCCGCCTGCCAGCACGTTCAGCGCAGCGGCGGCGTCGGATGAAATCTGCAACTTCGGACCGGGCAAATCACGCTCGCGGCGAAAAAGGGCGCCGATCACGAACTTGCCGTTGGCCTCGTTGCGGATGATCACCCGTTCCGGGTCGGTCACGTCAGGATGCGCGACCCAGACTCCGCCGAGGCTGGGCCGGCCGTCCCACAACCCCTGGTCGGTCACCGAAAAAACATCAGGTGCTTCGACGTCACGCTCGACCAGCTTGGTCGATCCGGACGCGGCAGCGGTGCTTTCGGTTTCGCCCTTGCCCACGGCGAACTGTCCGTTTGCATCGCATCCCGCCAGTGCCGCAACGACGATAAAGGCAGACGCAGCCCGCAAAAGCAGTTGCTTTTGGCTGGAAGAAGTAAGCGTTGGCCTGTTCATTGTCCGTAATCCTTGCCTGCTGACGCGATGTTCTCACCGCTGCCTTATCCTGCCGTCTGCACGGCATGTCTGACGCCCCATTACAGGGGTCTTGGCCGCACAGTAGCGCGCGCGGGGGGCTGTGAAAAGGCCAGCGCTGCGGGATCGGCAAATTTCCCCGCCCCGGGCATGCATTTCGTGGTTTGCAGAATCGCTGGCAGCCCTCTATTCGGGCCCTTGCTGCGGAGGAGTGGCAGAGTGGTCGAATGCACTGGTCTTGAAAACCAGCGTGCGTGAGAGCGTACCGTGGGTTCGAATCCCACCTCCTCCGCCACCCACCCAAGTCTCTCTGCGCTGC
>JBFGFW010000166.1:0-5889 GCA_041579395.1 Sulfitobacter sp. | reverse complement strand
GGGTCAAGCATATATCTTGGATTGTGCAGCGCCACAGTACCTGCGTGCCCGACCGTGCAATAGGCACCGGGCACGACTTTCAGCATGTCGGCAAAATCCTCAGATCCGGTGGCAGGCTCGGACTTATGGTTCAGGTTCTCGACCCCGACGATGTCCGCCGCCGCTGCCATATAGGCGTCTGAAAGATCATGGTCGTTGATCAGCACGTCAAACACGATACGCAGCTCGCAGGTGATATCGACATCGTGGGCGACGGCATAGCCGGCGCAGATGGCCCGCATCCGCTGCGCTGCCAGATCGTAAACCTCGTCCTTGAAATAACGGATGGTGCCCGCCAGCGTCGCGGTCTGAGGCACCACGTTATAGGCATTGCCCGCATGCATCTGAGTGATCGACAGAACGCACACATCCAGCGGCGGCACATTGCGGCTCAGGATGGTCTGCAGCTCGGTCGCCAGCGATGCTGCCACCATCAACGCGTCTTTGGACCGATGCGGTTGGGCGGCGTGGCTGCCCTGGCCGGTGACCGCGATATCAAAAAAGGCAGCCCCCGCCATCGCCTGCCCCTTGCAGATGCCGACCTTGCCGGGCTGTCCGTTGGGCATGTTGTGCATCCCGTAAATCTCATCGCAGGGGAACAGCTCAAAAAGCCCATCCGCCAGCATCCGCCGCGCGCCGCCCAGACCTTCCTCGGCGGGCTGAAAGATGATCACGGCGGTTCCGTCAAAATCGCGCGTCGCGGCCAGATATTTGGCGGCTCCCAGCAGCATGGTGGTGTGGCCGTCGTGGCCACAGGCATGCATGACGCCTTCGTTGACCGATCCATAATCAAGCCCGGTTGCCTCATGGATCGGCAGCGCATCCATATCGGCGCGCAGACCGACGCGGCGGTTTCCCTGCCCCTTGCCCCTGATCAGCGCGACGACACCGGTCGTACCCAACCCTGTGTGCACCTCGTCCAAGCCGTAACTGCGCAAATGATCGGCAACGATGCCGCTGGTGCGGGTTTCCGCGAATCCGATTTCGGGGTGGGTGTGCAGATCGCGAAAGATCGCCTCAAGCTCACGTATGCTTTCGGCGATTAAAGGCAGGATATTCATGGGGACGCTCCGCTGATTTCGCCGCCATGGTGGGGCGCAATCAGCGGTACATCAACCCCTGACACAAGGCGGGGCCCGGTGCCCCCGCCCCGCGTCGCTTAGTTCAGCAGCCCGGCGTGGCGCAATCCGTTGTCGACCAGCGCCTTGGTCCCGTCTGACAGGGTCACCAGCGGTAAACGCACGTCTTCGGCGCAAAGCCCAAGCCGCGACATGGCATACTTCACGCCCACCAGACCGGGTTCGGTAAAGATCGCCTTGTGCAGCGGCATCAGCTTGTCCTGAATTTTCAACGCACTGGCAAAGTCGCCCGCAAGGCAGAACGCCTGCATCTGGCTGATCAGTTTCGGGGCGACGTTCGCGGTCACCGAAATGCAGCCGACGCCGCCTTGGGCGTTGAACCCGTGGGCCGTGCCATCTTCGCCCGAAAGCTGGATGAAATCAGGCCCGCACAGCATGCGCTGGTCACAGACCCGCGCCAGATCGCCGGTCGCATCCTTGACACCGACGATGCGCGGCAACTTGGCCAGCTCGGCCATGGTGGCGGGGGTCATGTCCACAACCGACCGGCCGGGGATGTTGTAGATGATGATCGGCAGACCGCAGGTATCGTGGATGGCGGTGTAATGCGCGATCAGGCCGCGCTGCGTCGGCTTGTTGTAATAGGGGGTCACGACCAGCACCGCATCGGCCCCGACGCTTTCGGCGTGCTTGGCCAGACGGATGCTTTCGACCGTATTATTTGATCCGGCACCCGCCACAACGGGGATGCGTCCGGCGGCGGCCTTGACCACTTCGGCTACGACAGTTTCGTGTTCGGCATGGGTCAGCGTGGGTGATTCACCCGTTGTGCCAACCGGGACCAATCCGTTTGACCCTTCGGCAATGTGCCAGTCCACCAGTTTCTTGAGCGTGTCCAGATCCAGCGCGCCGTTCGTGAACGGCGTGACAAGTGCAGGCAATGAACCTTGTAACATAAGCACGCTCCTTTTCTTGCGTTGCTGGGCTGGTGCCCGTTGGCTGACTGGCAGCAACGTGAGTTGAAACCCCCGCGGCACACCGTATGTTGCAAGCCTGTAGCCTTTGACCAATAGGAAATGCAAGTGATGAGACTCGCTCTGGCGACCCTGACCATGGTTTTTGCACTGGCCGCGCCCGCCATGGCGGAGCGGCCCAGACCGCTGGGTTGGGCGATGGATGCCATGCGATCGGGCAGCTGGACCAACGCCGCGCTGATCGCGCAACGCGACGGTACTGTGGCCGCTGACATCATCGAATGGCATCGCCTGCGCGCCGGTCGCGGCAGCTATGACGAGGTGATGACATTCCTGCGCCTGCGTCCCGATTGGCCCGGTGAAGATTACCTGCGCAAGAAATCCGAAGATGCCGTGATTGACGCGGGCAAAGGCGCGATCCTTGCGTTTTTTCAGGGCCGTCCGCCACAGACCCCCCGCGCCGTGCTGGCCCATGCCGACGCCCTGATGCAGGCGGGCCGCGACGGCGAGGCGCAGGCGCGGCTGGTTCTGGCATGGCGCACCATGCCGATGAATGCCACATCGCAGGCGATGTTTCTTGACGATCATGCGACGCTGTTGAAACCACATAACGTCGCCCGGCTGGACGAAATGCTGTGGCAGCGCAACCATGCCGAAGCGCGGCAGATGTTCGATCTGGTCAGCGCCGACGACGTGGCGCTGGCAATGGCGCGGATCGCATTGCAGACCCGTCAGGGCGATGTGAACAAGCTGATTGATGCCCTGCCCGCGAGCAAATCAACCGACCCCGGCCTGACAAAGGACCGCTTTGAATGGCGCATCCGCAAGGGGCTGGAAGACGACGCCAAGGCGTTGATCCTGTCGCAATCGGTCAGTGCTGCGGCACTTGGTCAGCCCGCCGCATGGGCCAATCGTAGGCGGGCGCTGGCGCGTGACGAAATGCCCAGCGGCGACCCGAAGCGCGCCTATCGAATCGCGTCGCAACATTTCTTGGAAGACGGGTCGGATTTTGCCGATCTGGAGTGGCTGTCGGGCTATATCGCCTTGCGGTTCCTCAAGGATCCAAAGCTGGCGCTTGCACATTTCCTGAAACACGACAGCGCCGTTGCATCGCCGATCAGCCAGGGACGCGCGGGTTATTGGCAAGGCCGCGCCCTGCAGGCGATGGGCGATGCTGAGGGTGCTGCAAAAGCCTATGCGCAAGGCGCGAAATTTCAGTCGTCGTTCTATGGATTGCTGGCCGCCGAACGCGGCAACCTGCCGTTTGACACAAGTCTTGCCGGAGAGCCCCCAAAACAGGATTGGCGCAGATCTGCCTTGGCGCAGGCACCGCTGTTTCAGGCGGGTATGCTGCTGCAGGCCTCTGGCGAGCTAACCTTGGCCGAACGGTTCTGGACCCACCTGGCCGAACAACTGATGCCGGATGATGCGGCGCTGCTGGGTCAGGCCGCCATCGACATCGGGCAACCCCACCTGGCCGTATTGATCGGCAAGCGGGTCGCGCAGCGCGGCATCACCATCGCGGCCCCCTATTACCCCCTGCACCCGGCGATCAAGCTTGACCTCAGGATGTCGCCCGAAATGGTGCTGTCCATCGCACGGCGCGAAAGCGAATTTGACCCGATCGTGCAAAGCCACGCGGGCGCACGCGGATTGATGCAACTGATGCCCGCGACCGCCAAAGATGTTGCCCGTGATCTGGGGGTCAGCGGGCTGCACACCACCGACAGGCTGCTGGCAGATCCGGATTACAACGCCCGTCTGGGGTCGGAATACCTGTCGCAGATGGCCGGAAGGTTCGATGGCAACGTGGTCATGGTGTCAGCGGCCTATAATGCGGGCCCGTCGCGCCCCAGCCGCTGGATGCAGGAATACGGCGACCCGCGCGAAGGCGACATCAGCATTGAGGATTGGGTCGAGATGATCCCGTTCCGCGAAACCCAGAACTATGTCATGCGGGTGACCGAAAGCCTGCCGGTGTACCGCGCCCGGCTGGGTCTGAACCCGCTGCCGCAGCCGTTTTCCGAAGAATTGACCGGCTCAACGCTTCTGCCGTTCGCGCCAGAACGTAAATAGGCCCGCCGCCACGATCAGTGCCGCGCCGATGGCCACATTGGCGCGGACAGTTTCGCCAAACAGCGTGATCCCGATGATGCTGGCAAACACCAGTTGCAGATAGGCAAAGGGCTGCACCGCGCTTGCCTCGGCTACCTCGTAACAGCGGATCAGCAGCCAGTGGCCGGTGACGCCGGTGATGCACAGGCAGGCCATGAAAATCCAATCGGTCGCAATCATCGGTTCCCAAAACCAGATGCCGGCACAGGTCATCGCCACCGCCCCCACCGTGCCGGTCCAGAAAAAGCTGGTGGCGGTCTTGTCCTTGCGGCCCACATAACGGGTCAGCAGGCCGTAAACCGCGAACATGGCGGCCGCGATCAGCGGGATGATGGCGGCGGGGTTGAACACATTCATCCCCGGTTGCAGGATGATCAGCACCCCGACAAAGCCCACTCCAATCGCCGCCCACCGACGCCAGCCCACGCTTTCGCCCAAGACCGGGCCGGACAACGCCGCCACCAGCAGCGGGTAGCAGGTGAAGACCGCGTGGCTTTCCACCAGCCCCAGAACCGTAAAGGCCACGACCATCACGCAAATCTCTGCCGCCAACAGCAGGCCCCGCAACGTTTGCAGCACCGGTTGCGCGGTGCGCGCCGCCGCGCGCAATCCACCCGCGTGGCGTTTGGCAATGGCGATCACAAATGCCGCAAAGAACCAATAGCGGATCATCACCACCATCATCACGTTGTATTCTGACGCCAGATGCCGCGACAGGCCGTCCTGCACCGCGAACACGAAGGTCGTCAGCACCATCAGAATGATGCCAAGCGGGATGTTGTTAGATTGCGCCTGTGCCGCAGCTTTGGCGCTGGCGCGAGTCAAAGGCGCACTGCCCGCGTCATGTGACGCTTGCGGCCATAGCCCTTGGTGCGTTCAACCGCGAAACCAGCATCGGCCATGGCGCGGCGCACGGCCCCGGCGGCGGTATAGGTCGCTGCCGTGCCCATTGGGGCGGTGTGACGCGATACATCGCCAAGCAACCCTGCCCCCCAAAGTTCAGGGTTCTTGGCGGGCGAAAATCCATCCAGAAACCACGCGTCCGCCATCTCCTGCCAAACCGGAAGCGTCTGACGCGCATCGCCGATGATCACGTTCAGCTTCAGGCCGGGAAACGTCATTTCGCCACCCTGCGGCGTCCACGCGTGCAGCAGCGCATCGCGTTTGCCGTTGAAATCGGGAAAGGATCGGTGCGCCTGCGCCATATCGTTGTGCGACATGGGAAACGCCTCGAACGAGGTGAAATGCAACGTCCCGTCGCAACCCTTTTGCACCCAGGCATCCCACGCAACCAGCAGGTTCAGGCCGGTGCCGAACCCCAGTTCAGCGATCCGGAACCCATCACGAAACCGGTTCGGCAGATCGTTGCCGTCCAGAAACACATGGCGCGTTTCGTCGACGCCGTTGTCCAGACTGAAATAGGGGTCATTGAACATCGACGAGACCGGCACGCCGCTGTCTTTCCATTCAATCTGTGCTGTCTGGTTCTCCAAGTGGTGGCCTTGTGCTATCCGGGCATTTCAGAACACTGCGCAAAAAGGGTTAGGATTGGCAATGGCCGAAATCACGATACGCGGTGCCGGAATTTTCGGGTTGTCGGTGGCCTGGGCCTGCGTGCAGCGCGGCGCATCGGTGCAGGTGATTGACCCCCACGGCCCCGCCGCGGGCAGCAGCGGCGGCAT
>JBFGFW010000165.1:0-5902 GCA_041579395.1 Sulfitobacter sp. | reverse complement strand
GTCAGGATGCGCACGAAATCACCTTCGGTCAGGGCGCGCAATTCGACGCGGATCGGCAGACGGCCCTGCAGTTCCGGCAGCAGATCGGACGGTTTGGCGATGTGAAACGCACCCGACGCAATGAACAGGATATGATCGGTTTTGACCGGGCCATGTTTGGTCGAAACGGTTGTGCCTTCGATCAGCGGCAGCAAATCACGCTGAACCCCTTCGCGGGACACATCTGCACCACGAGCATCTGACCGGGCGCAGACCTTGTCAATCTCATCCAGAAACACGATGCCGTTTTGCTCAACGGCTTCAATCGCGGTGCGCGTCACGGCTTCGTCGTCCAACAATTTATCCGCCTCTTCGCCGATCAGCAGCTCATAGCTGTCTTCGACCGACAGACGTTTTTTGGTTTTCCGCCCGCCCATGGCTTTGCCGAAAATATCACCGAGATTCATCATACCCATGCCGCCGCCCGGCTGACCGGGGATGTCCATCATCGGGAACGGGCTTGAGGTGTCCGCGACCTCAAGTTCGATCATCGTCTTGTCCAGATCACCCGACTTCAGCTTCTTGCGAAACATCTCGCGGGTGCCTTCACGGGCGTCTTCGCCGGCGATGGCGTCGATAACGCGTTCTTCGGCGGCCTTGTGCGCGCTGACCTTGACGTCTTCGCGCATGAAATCGCGGGTCATCAATATGGCGTTGTCCACCAGATCGCGGACAATCTGTTCAACGTCGCGGCCGACATAGCCGACTTCGGTGAATTTCGTTGCCTCGACCTTGATGAAAGGCGCGCGGGCCAGTTTGGCCAGACGGCGGCTGATTTCGGTTTTCCCCACGCCTGTGGGTCCGATCATCAGGATGTTTTTGGGATACACCTCGTCGCGCAGATCATCGTCCAACTGCTTGCGGCGCCACCGGTTGCGCAGCGCCACGGCCACGGCGCGCTTGGCGTCGTTCTGGCCGATGATAAACCTGTCAAGCTCGGATACGATTTCACGGGGGGTCAGATCGGTCATGGTTTGATTTTCTCCACCGTGAGGTTGCCATTTGTGTAAACGCAGATGTCCGCCGCTATCTTCATCGCATCGCGGGCAATCCCTTCGGCGTGGCGGTCGCTGTCCATCATGCCGCGCGCGGCGGCCAATGCATAATTGCCACCCGATCCAATGGCCGCGACGTTGTGTTCGGGCTCAAGCACGTCACCGGCACCGGTAATCACCAGCAGTTCGGTACCATCCGTCACGATCAGCATCGCCTCAAGCTTTTGCAGATACTTGTCGGTACGCCAATCCTTTGCCAGTTCGACGCTGGCGCGTTGCAGCTGACCGGGGGTCGCCTCAAGCTTGGCTTCGAGCCGTTCCAGCAGGGTAAAGGCGTCGGCGGTTGACCCGGCAAAGCCAGCGATCACATCAAAACCACCGGGGTTGAGACGGCGCACTTTGCGGGCGGTTCCCTTGATGACAGTCTGGCCCAGACTGACCTGACCATCGCCGGCAATCACCACTTCGCCGCCCTTCTTGACGCCGATAATCGTGGTCCCGTGCCATCCGGGAAATTCCTGCTTTGCCATGCGCGGTCTCCTTGTGTTGGCTCTATATGGCCCCCGAAAACGCGGGGTACAAGGGCGACTGCACTTGTGGCACATCTGTCTCGCAGCTAGCGTTGTGCCATGACGCATCACCGCCACCTGCATTTCCATCTGGACCGTGACCTGTGCCAATCTGCGGTGTTCGGCAATCATCCTTTTATTGCCAAGATGGCCATTTTGCTGGAATCCGCCGGGTTTAGTGTCGCATATCGCGAACATGGCGATGCCGATCGGGACCCAGATACCTATGTGCTTAGTCATATGATGCCCGCGCCCGAACTGCGGGGTCTGGTGTTTCGGCGCTGCTATGAATACCCGTTCTGGCAAATCGAGGCGTCGGCCAACCGGTGGGATTGGGATGTTGCAAAGGCCCCCTATGATCCGGCGTTGGTACCAGCCGCCGAAGCCGAACAATTCTATGGCTACTGGCAAAAACGTCTGTATCAGGACGCGCCCCGGCAGACATCGCGCGACGGGTTCGTTTATGTGCCGCTTCAGGGCCGAGTGACAGATCAGCGATCGTTTCAATCCTGCAGCCCGATCCAGATGATCGAGCACTGTCTGGCGCATGATCCGGGTCGCCAGATCATTGCCACGATCCACCCGAATGAAGCATATTCGCCCGCTGATATTGCCCGACTTGAAGCGCTTGAGGCGAAACACGACCGCCTGCGCGTCGACGTTGGCAACATGGTACCGCTGTTGCAAACCTGCGACTATGTGGTCACCCAGAACTCAAGCGTCGCTTTTGCCGGGTATTTCTTTGGCAAGCCCGCGCTGCTGTTTGGCAAGATTGATTTTCATCACATCGCGGTTCAGGCGGATATGGCGCAACTGCCCGACAGTTTCGCCCGCGTCGCCCGTGCCGATCCGGATTATGCGCGCTATATTTGGTGGTTTTGGCAAGATCAATGCATCAACGCCGGGCGCGATGACGTCTATGACAAGATCACGGCCCGGTTCCGACATTTTGGATGGCCCATGGACTAAGGGCGCGCCGTTACCGACGCGCCCCAGAAAATCACTAAACATAAGCGATTGAATTAAATGGATTCTTCGATCCAACTTTGCAAAGCCGCCTTGGGCCGTGCCCCTGCCATGTTTGACACGACTTCGCCATTCTTGAAGATGAACAGCGCAGGAATGCCGCGCACACCCATCTGGGCGGGGCTGTTGGGGTTTTCGTCTACGTTTACTTTGACGATCTTTACCTTGCCGTCCATCTCGGCAGACAATTCTTCCAGCGACGGGCCGATCTGCTTGCAGGGGCCGCACCATTCTGCCCAGAAATCCACCACAACGGGGATTTCGGAATTCTTAACTTCGGCGTCGAATGTTGCGTCTGTGACTGCGACGGTGGCCATGATGCTCTCCTGCAAAAGGAATGATTAGGACTGGAACCTATGTAGCCCCATCCGCTTCGTCAAGATCGGGCGCGCGGATTAAGGCATTTTGGATCAGCACGTTGGGCAGTTCCATCAATGTGGCGTTTCGGGTCCACAATATTGCAGTGCGAATGCGGTGGTCGGGAAACACCTGGCGCAAGGCCATCCGGTAGGCCCCCATTTGCCGCAAAACTCCCTCGGGGCACGCCTCTGGATCGGTTGGAACGACGCGATTGGTCTTATAGTCGATGGCCAGCACATCGGTGTCACTGACCAGCAGGCGGTCAATCGTGCCGTGCAACCGTTTCGACCCTAACGCTGCGGTTATCGGCACTTCTATCAACGCATCCCGCGCAAAAATGTGGCGAATGTCGGGGTTTTCCATGACGGCAACGGCTTCCCGCAGCGCTGTTCGCACGGATTGAGTATCATGCCCGTCAGATCGGTTTTTGATCAGGCTATCCCATTCGTCGCTTTGCATTAGCGGCATCGTCTCAAGCAAGTGATGCATCAGCGTGCCATAGGCCTTGGCCGCGTTTTCGGTCATGCCGTCTTCGCCGGCCAGTGCCTTGACACCACCTAAAGCGGACGGCGATAGGGTGGTCGTGCGTTCAGGAACGTGCGCGATCGGCTGATTGAACACCGGGTCAAGCACGATTTGGTGATCGGGATTGTCCGCCTGCGCCCGGATCGGCAGCCCATCCCAGTCGCCCTGCTGAAACCGCAAGGCCCCGGTAGATCCCACTGGCACGGCCCCGGCTTGTCCCATCGCGGCCCCGATCATCTGATGCCAGCTGTTGCCTTCCTTCGACAAATCACCGGCGGCGGCCACGATTAGCCATTTCTCGGCGCGGGTCATGGCGACGTACAGCAGGCGCAGCCTTTCGTCCGTTTCGCGCGCCTTGCGGGCATCAAGAGCGGTGCGCATGGTCGATGGCATATCGTCTGCATTGGATTTCCAGACCGGGGTTTCACCGATCTTGATGATCTCGTCGTTGATTTTAAGGTCACGCTTGGCGGTGTCGGGCAGAATGACGATCGGTGCCTCCAGCCCCTTGGCACCATGCACTGTCATCACCCGAATCTGGTCCGATGCGTTGTCGATCTGGCGTTTGATTTCCAGATCGTCGGTTTGCATCCAAACCAGAAACCCCGTCAGACTGGGAATTGCACCACGTTCATAGGACAGGGCCTGCGCCAGCATCGCGTTGATCCCGTCTTCGGCTTCCGGCCCAAGACGTGCCAATAATTTGCGACGTCCATCGTGGCGGGTCAGAATCCGCTCGATCAGGTCATAGGGCCGGAGAAAATCGACTTGCGCCCGCAAATCCCGCAGAACAGAGACTGATTCGGGGTGATCTTCACAGGTGCGCAACGCTTGCCACAAGTGATCTTCGGTGCGGTGGTGGGACAGCGTGAACAGCATCTGTTCGGTCCAGCCGAACAGCGGCGACTTCAGCGCCGTGGCCAAGGCAAGGCTGTCTTCGGGCGTTGCAAGAAACGACAGTAGTGCCGCCAGATCCTTGACCGCCAGTTCGGCCCCGACTTTCAGGCGGTCGGCCCCGGCGATGGGAAGCCCCGCAGATTTGCAGGCGCGGATGATTTCGGCAAACACGTCCCCGCGTCGCTGCACAAGGATCAAGAAATCTCCCGCCGTGATCCGGCGTCGTTCAAAGGTACCGGCGGTGGTGCCGTCAACGGGGATGTAATGTTCTTCTTCCACCAGCGACTTGATCTGTTGCGCGATCTGATCTGCCAGAATGACACTGTGATGATGCGTGGATTTCTGATCGACTGGATCAGACCACTCGCGATCATCGTCATCTTTGGTCTTTTCAACGACAGGCCAAAGATCGACACGGCCGGGCAGGGCGGCCTTGAACGCCCTGTGTTGCGCATCAGCCTGAAACCCGGCGCTTTCGTGGCGGGCAAAGCTGTGGTCGACCAGTTGCAGGATGGCCGAGGATGACCGGAAGGAATAGTCCAGACTGCGCCGTTGAAAGATCTGGCCAGCATCGGTGATCTTTGCCTCAAACAGAGCCTGTTTCAGGTCAAATTCGCGCGGATCGGCCCCCTGAAAAGAATAGATCGACTGCTTCTTGTCCCCCACAACGAACAGTGTTCGACCATCACCCTCTCGGGCACCCTTACCGCTGTAGAATTCGTCGGTCAGCCGTTCGATTACGTCCCATTGGCGCGGGCTGGTGTCTTGCGCCTCGTCCACCAGAATGTGATCAATGCCGCCATCAATCCGGTACAACACCCACGCGGCCACGGCAGGGTTGGTTAACAAAGCGCGTGCCTTCAGGATCAGGTCGTCGAAATCCAGCCAGCCGCGCCTTTGCTTTTCCAAGGCATAGCGTGCCAGAAAAGCCTGTGCAAACCGGTGCAGCGCAACGGTCTTTTCCGCCGCTTTCAACGCCAGCCGGGAATCCCGCGCCGCTTCGACACGCCGCATCAAATCATCAATCTGGGGCATCAAATGCGCAAGACGTTTTTGCGTCGGCTTCGTCGGCAGGCTGCCGATCTTGGCGGTAAATGGTTCCTTGGCACCAGATCCGGTCAAAAACACGTCTTCGAATACCGGCAGGGCGGTGATGTCCATGGCCTGCACAGCCTGCAATTTAAGCGCCGCTTTTTCGTCAAGCCCGCCTTTTTCCAGCATCGGTGGGATCATTTCGGCTATAATTTCCGCCTCCGACCCCAGGAACACCAGCTGCGCTATATCGTCTGCGGTCAGGTCAGCGGGCTGATCAAACAGCGCCAGCGCATCACTCCACGTCAGCGGCGTTGCAAAGCCTTCGCGCTGATTGACGACGCTGCCCGTCAGTTTGGCAAAATCCTCTCCGGTATAATGATGCGCTAGAGCAGTTACAAAATGCGCGTCAAGTCCATCGGCCATATCGTCCACAATTTCGGCGCGCAGCAGCTCGGC
>JBFGFW010000164.1:0-5946 GCA_041579395.1 Sulfitobacter sp. | reverse complement strand
TGCTTACAAATGGCACGCGGCGGGTGATCAACCTGCGGTCTGCCATCACCGGGCGGCGGCCGCGGTTCGATCTGGCGACCCTCGCCCCCAAAGGTGGCAGCGTCGATGCGGCATTCAAAGGCACCCGTCAGGTCCATTTCGGCGATTGCTGGCATGAAACCAAGCTTTATGAGCGGCTGAAGTTGCCCATTGGGGCCGAAATCCCCGGCCCCGCCATTCTTGAGCAGCCCGACACGACCGTGTTGATCGAACCGGGCCTGATTGGCAAAGTTGACACCTTCGGCAACACCCTTATCGAAAGGGCCAAAACATGACCCCGTCCACGACTGCACTTCTGACCATCGACCTGCAGAATGACTTTTTGCACCCCAAAGGAGCCTATGGCCGCGCGGGCCAAGGGTCGGCGCGCATCCTGGCCCTTCCCGACCGCATCGCCCCTCTAAAACAGGCTCTGGTACAGGCGGGAGGCACATATATTTCGGCGCAGTTCACCCTGGTGCCCGGCCGTGACAGTGAGCCACTGATCGCTGAGCATCTGAAAAAGCTGAGGCCTTTCCTGACCAAAGGGGATTTCGCACCGGGCAGCTTTGGCCATGCTCTGATTGACACATTATCCCCCGCCGATTTCACGGTCGAAAAAGTCGCCTATTCCGCCTTCTACCAGACCCGGCTTGAATACATCTTGCGCGCCATGAAGATCGATACCCTGATCATCGGCGGGATCGTCACAAACGGTGGCGTTGCAAGCACTGTACGTGACGCACATCTGCGCGACATTCACACCATCTTGCTGTCTGACGGATGCGCAGCCTTCAGCGACGATGTGCATGAGGCAACCCTCAAATCCTTGGGATCAGTGACTGAAATCACGACTTGCAGCGACGCCATCGCGCGGATCGGAGCTTTGGCATGACTTTGCGCGAGCGCTTATCCGACCCCAAAATCCTAGTCGCGCCCGGCGTCTATGACGGACTGACCGCAGCCTTGGCCACCGATGCCGGATTCGAGGCGCTGTATCTGTCCGGTGCCGCTGTGGCCTATACCCGCCTCGGACGCCCCGATATCGGGTTGACGACGGCGTCGGAAATGGCTGAAACCATGGCCTTGATCGCTGATCGAACTGACCGGCCAGTGATCATGGATGCGGACACCGGCTTTGGCAACGCGCTGAACGCAAGGCGCACGATGCAAAGCTATGAACGGGCCGGTGCCGCCGCCTTGCAGGTCGAAGATCAAAGTTATCCTAAAAAGTGCGGCCATCTTTCGGATAAGTCTTTGATATCCATCAAGGAAATGGCTGGAAAAATTGCGGCAATGGCCGACGCACGCCGCAATGACACATTGATCGTCGCACGCACGGATGCCATCGCCGTCGAAGGGTTTGACGCCGCGGTAGACCGCGCCGGCAGCTATATCGAAGCGGGCGCTGACGTTCTGTTTGTCGAGGCACCGCGTGACAGCGGCGAACTGGCCAAGATCGCGCAGACCTTCAAAGGTCGGGTGCCGTTGCTTGCCAACATGGTGGAAGGCGGTGCCACGCCAATCTCCTCTGCCACGACCCTGCAGGACATCGGATTTGACATCGTGATTTTCCCCGGTGGCATTGTCAGGGCCTTGGCCAAATCGGCGCAAGACTACTATGCAAGCCTGATGGAAACAGGTTCCAACAAGGCTTTTTCGGCTCGAATGCACGATTTTGACGGGTTGAATGCGGCGATTGGCACACCCGAAATGCTGGCCCTTGGGAAGCGATTTGATGGCAAGTCCTGACATCGCTGAGCCGCCGACGCGTTTCGATCTGGATGTACAGACGCTGATCATTGGTGCCGGTGCCTGCGGCATGGTCGCGGCCCTTGCGGCACATGAAACTGGCCAAGACGTTCTGTTGGTCGAAGCGGATGCCGTCCCGTCAGGCTCCACGGCCCTAAGCGCGGGTTTAATCCCTGCAGCAGGTACCCAGTTTCAGAAATCTGCGGGCATTGAGGATAACGCGGCCCTTTTCGCCGCTGATATTCAGGCCAAGGCACATGATGAGAATGACCCCGATCTGGTGGCATTTATGGCTGACACCGCGGGTCCGGTGATCGAATGGCTTAGCAACACGCATGGCCTCCCCTTCTCGCTTGTCACTGATTTTGACTATCCGGGGCACAGTCAGCGTCGCATGCATGGCCTGCCCACACGTTCCGGTCAGGAATTGATTGATGCACTGCGCAGCAGGGTCGAGGCGCTAGACATTCCACTGATATGCAATCGTCGCGCTGTGCGGCTCTACGCAAGGGGAAATTGCCTGTTTGGGGCGCAGCTTGCCCTGCCTGATGGCACCACCGAGACTGTCGGATGCGACCGACTTGTCCTCGCGTGCAATGGCTTTGGTGGCAACCGGTCGATGGTTTCCAAGCACATGGCCGAAATCGATGGTGCCGTGTGGTTCGGTCACGATGGTAACCGGGGTGAAGCCGTGACATGGGGACACGCCTTGGGGGCGAAAACCCGCCATCTGGGGGCATATCAGGGTCATGGCAATGTGGCCCATCCCCACGGCATTCTGATCACCTGGGCCACGATAACCGAAGGCGGCGTTCAGGTGAACTCTATCGGGCAACGTTTCTGGAACGAGGCGCAGGGCTATTCCGAAGCGGCCCGCGCAGTTCTGTCGCAACCCGGTGGCGTGGCGTGGGTCATCTTTGACAGCCCCATCGCCGCGATTGCGCGCCAGTTCGAAGATTTTAAGAACGCCGAAAAACAGGGGGCTGTGATCTCGGCCAACTCACTGGCTGAATTGGCAGACTTGACCGGGCTTCCGAGGGACCCGCTGGCAAAAACAATTGCTGATATCCCCCCGAACGGGCGCGATCAATTTGGCCGAACGTGGAAAACGCCACTTCTGTCTGCTCCCTATTCTGCAGTTAGGATCACAGGCGCGCTGTTTCATACTCAAGGAGGTCTGGAGGTTGATCCCACATCAGCCAAGGTTCGTCGGATCGGGGGCGGGACGTTTGACAATCTTTTTGCTGCGGGGGGTTCCGCTTGTGGCGTCTCAGGGTCAGGCGACAGCGGTTATCTTTCAGGCAACGGTCTGCTATCAGCTGTTACCCTTGGCTACATTGCAGCATGCGGCTAGGATCCTTCTAGATTGTCGCGGATATCCCGCATGTGCCTGACGTCAGCGCGTATGGTCCAACTAGCAGCATTTGATAAGAGAGTGTTCTTGGCTCATCGTAACCACCGAAGGGTGGAAGATGAGACAGACAACTGGAGCAAGCAAAAGTCCTGGCGGGAAGATCGTACCGCCTGAAATCCGTCTCGGGTTGGGCGGGTTCCTCGCTGATCTTGATCTATGCAACATGGCCATCGTGATGCCGCGTTCAAAGCCATGTTCTTCACGCAGTCGTTCAAATATCCACATTGATGGGTGTCGCTGTTTTTTTGACACCAGTTTGTCGGCCTCAAGGATCTCATCGATAATCCGCGTATACGCATCCAGCTTGGATCAGCAGTTCTCTTTCACGCGGCGATATCCTAGCGGGATCGAAAATCTCAGCATCTTTTCAACTGTGCGGCGGTTGATGCCAAAAATACACACCGCTTCCCGACGGCTATGCCACCAACGAAAACAGCGCGACGAACGCGCGTATGCAAATCCACGTGCTTCAATCCCGCCCTCCGCCAAACTAAGAGCCTAACTCGACAGGCCAATCAGCCCATCTGCGACAAGACAATCTCGCCGCTCACGTCGTACAGTATTTCACCGGCGTTCTGACCTCCTGACATCAGGATAATTCTACCGCAGTTGGTGGATCACTTCAGTGGGGGCACTCCAATCTGAGGAGCAAGAGGCCCAATTTATCAATAATAACTGTTGAGAAGTAATGCGGCACCCGTCAGGATGGTGCCACAACACACGCTTCCGGCACCGCCGGGCACGTCGGCGCGCTGGTGGTAGCGGTGTGCAGGCAAGACATTTATCGGGAGAGAAAAATGAAGAATTCAAATATCAATCGCCGGTCCGTTTTGCGAGGCGCTGCTGTCGCCGCCGTGGCCACGCCGGCGCTGGTCGGCAAGGGAATTGCGCAGGGCCAGGTCACGTGGCGCGTGCAGGCTCACTGGCCCAAGGCATCAAGCTCGTTCGACGACAGCCTCGGCGTCATCGCCACGCTGCTGGAGAAAAAAACTGAAGGCGCGTTCAAGCTCGAGCTGCTGGGTGCGGGTGAATTCGCCAAGGGTCCCGACATCTACAACATCGTGCGCAAAGGCGTCGTTCCGATGGGCACCATCAGCCCGTCCTACATCACCGACAACGCGCAGGCGGCGACGTTCGTCTACGGCATCCCCGGCACGCTGCGGCAGGCGTGGGAGATGGAACACGCGATGAAGAACCTCGGCGTGGAGGCTTTGGTAAACGAGGATCTGAATGCGGACGGCGTGCACCTGATGTGCGAAAAAGTGCTGCCGACGGAAATGACTGTATCTAAAAAGATCGAATCCGCTGCCGATTTCCAAGGCCTCAAAATACGCTCGTCCGGGTCCATGCTGGATTACCTCGCCGCCGCGGGCGCGGCACCACAGTACATTCCGGGCTCCGAACTTTACCAGTCGCTAAGCTCCGGCGTGGTGGACGGGGCACACTGGGGTGCGGCCATCGGCGCGCAATCCATGTCTCTGTGGGAAGTCTGCAAATACCACTACAAGCCGGTGCTGGCCCAGACGACAGATGCATTCATCATGAACATCGACGCGCTCGAAGAGTTGCCGGAAGATCTGCGCGCCGCTCTGGAAGAGATCATCACGACCCGATTCTTCCTGCGCTCGGCAGAGTATCAGCACAAGGAGGCCATCGCGCTGTCCGAAGGTGTCGCCAACGAGGGCATCGAGGTATTGCAATTGCCGGACGACGTGCTCGAATTGCTCGCGAACGCATCGGCCACCATCCTCGAGACCGAGGGCCAGAAGGGCGAGCGCGCTGCCAAGGCCGCCGATGTCTACCGCACTCTAATGAGTGATATGGGCTACGTCTAAGTACCTGTGATGACGAGCCTGCGGGCGGCTTTTGCGGGCCGCCCGCTTCTCCCCTTTCCGTTATAGAAGGAACGTCGTGTCATGCTACAGCTGGCCCGCGTCGTCACGCGTGTGAACCGTTTTATCGGACGTTGGGTATCACTGGGTGTTCTGGTGATATTCGTTCTGCTGCTCGCCGATGTGGTCATGCGCTATCTTGTGGGCAGCCCCACGATCTGGACGGCGGAACTCGCCACGTTGATTTTCGGCGGATATGCGGTGATCGGTGGCGGCTACCTGCTGGCCGAGCGCGGGCATGTGAATGTCGACATCTTCTATGGCCGGATGCGTCAAAAACGCCGCTCCCTACTCGACGTGCTCACTTGGCCGCTGTTTCTGCTCTTTGTCGGGGTTCTGCTCTGGCAGGGGTGGGACATTGCCTATGATGCGATCGAGGATCTTGAACGGTCCAACTCCGTCTGGAAAGCCCCACTGTGGCCAACCAAGGCACTGATCCCCATCGCGGCCATCTTGCTGCTGCTGCAAGGAGTGGTTCGCCTGTGGGCAGATATCCGCGTGCTGCGGGGCCTGCCCGTCCCTGACGACGTATTCGGCAAACCGAGCGAACCAGACGCCGATCTGGAACCGGAGGTTCAACGATGAGTGTCGAGCTACTCACAATGCTGTTTTTCGGCAGCCTGCTGGTGTTCCTGATGCTGGGTACGCCGCTGGCCTTCGTGCTGGGCGGCGTCTCGGTCGTGTTTCTCTACTTCGAGATGGGGCCGATTGGCTTCTACCTGCTCGCGTCCAAGATGTGGGAGACGATGCAATCGCCGACGCTCATGGCGATTCCGCTTTTTGTGTTCATGGCGATCCTGCTCGAGAAATCGGGGGTCGCAAATGATCTCTACGATATGATGCACCAGTGGTGGGGCGGCCTGCGCGGCG
>JBFGFW010000163.1:0-5976 GCA_041579395.1 Sulfitobacter sp. | reverse complement strand
GGATTCGTATTTCAGCCGGGCAAAGACGTTCTGGCCCTTGATATGGGCCACCACTTCCTTGATGCCGCCAAGCTCGGTCAGCTGTTCCTCGATCAGATCAAACTTCCAGCCCTGCGCTTCGGCATAACGCTGATACATGCGCAACAGGTCGGCGGCAAACAGCGCTGCCTCGTCGCCGCCGGTGCCGGGGCGTATTTCCAGCATGGCGGGTTTGGCGTCGGCCTCATCGCGTGGCAAAAGCGCCAGTTGCAACGCCGCTTCGGCCTTGGGCAAGCGGGCCTTGAGACGGGGCAATTCGTCCTCGGCCAGTTCGACCAGCTCGGGGTCTTTCAACATCGCGCGCGCGTCTTCCATGTCCCGAAGCAATTGGCGGTAGGCGTCGATCTGCTCCACCACCGGGCGCAGGTCGGAATATTCCTTGGCCAGCTTGGCAAAATCCGCACCGTCTGACCCGGCCGACATTGATGCTTCCAAAAACTGGAAACGCTGGGTGATCTGGGCAAGGCGGTCCATGGGGATCATGGCTTGTGATGTCGCTGATCAACGCACTTTGGTCAAGGGCCGGTCTGTGCTAACTTGAGCCCATGAAAAAGATCTTCTTGCTGCTTAACCTGCTTGCCAGTCCGGCCCTGGCCGGCGCAACCTACCCCAGCGGAAAACCGGTTGAGTGTTATTGCACGGACCGCAATGGTGGCCGCGTTGAACTTGGCCAGACCATCTGCCTTGAATTAAGCGGGCGCATGTTCACAGCACAATGCCAGATGTCGCTGAACGTGCCGATGTGGCGCGAAGTGCAGCAGGGCTGCCTCACGTCGTCGTTAAAGACCAGCCCCGACAGCGGCCAGCACCCGCTTCAATCGGCGCTCGTTCACACCCATATCTGACCGGCCAAACCGCAGGCGGCTGTAAATGGTCGCGCGGGTCACATCGCTGCCCGCAACCGGTTCAAGCCGCACGGTGGTATGGTCGGGAAATCCCCAAAGCCGCGACCGGCTGACATACACTTTTTGATCAGAGACGGTGCCCAACAGCTGGGTCGTTGGATCAGCACGAATCGCCTGATCAAATGCCTGCAAAAAAGTGCTTCCGTCGCCCTCGACATCGCGCACGGCCATGAATCCTCCCTCTGACGGATAGTCGCCCGGTGCCTTCTGGGCCGTGTCAATCGCCCAATTCTCGGGTTGCGACGGGGCCAGCCGCACGTAGAGCTGCAGCGCCACAAAAATCAGCAGCACGATCCAGAAAAACATCATCATAACCTTCACCTTCATTTTGCCCTTAAACTCCCCGCGGAGCGTCCGGCGTTTCAACGATACGCGACGCCCGGCAGGACACACAGCATTTCAAACAGGATATTGGCCCCCGTCAGCGCGGTATTTCCCGACGTGTCATAGGGCGGCGACACTTCAACCAAATCGCCACCGACGATGTTCAACCCTTTGAAGGCGCGCAGCAATTCCAGCGCCTGTGGCGTCGTCAAGCCGCCGATTTCAGGCGTGCCGGTGCCGGGCGCATAGGCTGGATCCAGGCTGTCGATATCATAGGTCACATAGACCGGCGCATCGCCAATGTCGCGGCGGATCTCGGCCCCAAGCGGGGCAAGGCTGCGGTGCCACAGGTCCTGTGCGGGAAACTGCTGAAAGCCCCAGGCAGCGGCTTCGGTAAAGTCATCCGCCCCATAGCCCGACCCCCGCAGCCCGATTTGATAGGTTTTCTGGGGGGTTATCAGCCCTTCTTCATACGCGCGGCGAAACACGGTCCCGTGTGTCTCGCGCATCCCGAACATCTCGTCATTCACATCAGCATGGGCGTCGATGTGAATCAATGCCAACGGCCCGTGCCGTTTGGCCATGGCGCGCAGGATCGGCAGGGTGATCGAATGGTCGCCGCCAATCGCCAGCGGCATGATATCGTAATTCAAGATCGACGCGTAACTCTCTGTAATAATTTTTAAACTATCAGAAAGCGAGAATGTATTGATCGCCAGATCCCCGATATCGGCCACCTGCAACGAATCGAATGGTGCCGCCCCGGTGCCCAGATTATAGGGCCGCAGCATCGCGCTTTCGGCGCGCACCTGTTTGGGGCCGAACCGGGTGCCAGACCGCCACGACGTGCCAATGTCCAGCGGAATGCCCAGAACAGCAACGTCCAGCCCCTTCAAATCCTGGGCCGAGGGCAGCCGCATAAAGGTGTTGGGCCCGGAAAACCGTGCCAGATCATTGCCGCTGATCGGTTGGTTCTTGTCAGTCATGCGTTGCGCATCCTCCATCCCAGCAGACACAGTATTTCGGTCGCGACATGCGCGCCCGCAATCGCCGTGGCCCCGGTGGTGTCAAAGGGCGGCGATACTTCGACCACGTCACCCCCGACGATATTGATTCCTGCCAGATCGCGCAGCATCACCGCACATTGCGCCGATGTCAGCCCACCCCAGACCGGCGTGCCGGTCCCCGGAGCAAACGCCGGATCAAGCGCGTCAATGTCAAAGGTCAAATAGCAAGGACGGTCCCCAAGCACCTGTTTTATCTTGGAAACAGCTGCTGCGACGCCCTTTTCATGCACCTCGCGCGCGTCAATCGTCGTGACGCCCAACGTATCGGGGTTGGTGGTTCTGATCCCCACCTGCACCGACGTTGCAGCATCGACGATGCCCGATTTCACGGCCTTGTAGAACATCGTCCCGTGATCGATCCGGTCGATGTCGTCGTCGGGCCAGGTATCTGAATGCGCGTCGAACTGTAACAGACTGATAGGTCCGTATTTTTCGGCATATGCCTTGAGGATCGGAAAGCTGATATAGTGATCGCCCCCCAGAACCACACTGGCGGCCCCGGCATCCAAAATCCCCTTGATATGGGCGGTCAGGGCGGCAGGAAACAGATGCGTGTGGCCATAGTCAAATGCCAGATCGCCATAGTCGGCGATCGCACATTCGCTCAGCACGTCGAACCCCCAGCCATAGGGCGGGTCATAGGGTTGCAGGGTCGATGCCTCGCGGATGGCGCGAGGGCCAAGCCGCGTGCCGGTACGGTTGGTCACGGCCTGATCAAACGGCACGCCGGTCACCGCAATATCGACGCCGCGCAGGTCCTTGGTATAGCGGCGGCGCAGGAAGGACGTCGCCCCGCCAAATGCGTTCTCGAAGCTTGGCCCCTTCAGATCATCGCGGTTAAACGCCTGATCGACTTGCGTTTTTGCGTCTTTCAGGGCCATTATGTCGCCCCCAACGGTTGCGCCCGTTCAACGATCCGCGCGAAAAACGACGCGCCGACGGGGGCGACGTCATCGTCGAAATTATACTCGGGGTGATGCAGGCCCGCCGTGTCGCCCTGGCCAAGGAACAGATAGGCACCGGGGCGCTTTTCCAGCATATAGCTGAAATCTTCGGCCGCCATCTCGCGGCCGCTGTCGGCAATCACATGATCCGTGCCGGCGATTTCGGCCGCGACATCGGCGGCAAAGGCGGCCTTGTCTTCCGAATTGATCGTGGCGGGATAGCCCTGCACGTATTCCAACGTCGCTGCGACATCATAGCTTGCCGCCTGGCCCTCCACGATTTGCTGCAAGCGGCGCATCACCATGGCCTGCACCGCTTTGTCAAAGGTGCGCACCGTCCCGTTGATATAGGCGGTTTCGGGGATCACATTGTCGACCGTACCGGTATGGATCTGCGTCACCGACACCACCAGATCGTCCAGTGCGTAATGGTTGCGGCTGACGATCGTCTGGATTGCCTGTGCGATCCCGCAAGCCGCCACCACCGGGTCGCGGGTCTGGTGCGGCATCGCGCCATGGCCGCCCGCCCCCTTGATATGAATGTGGAACGTATCGACGGCGGCCATGATCGGCCCTGGCGTGGTGTAAAACCCGCCCTTGTCCGACCCCGGCGCATTGTGCAGCGCATAAACCTCGGAGATGTCGAACCGATCCATGATGCCTTCCTGAACCATGACTTCGGCCCCGCCGCCGGTTTCTTCGGCGGGTTGGAAAATCAACGCGACGCGGCCTGCGAAATTGCGCGTCTCGGCCAGATATTTGGCGGCCCCCAGCAGCATCGTGGTATGCCCGTCATGGCCGCAGGCGTGCATGTTTCCAGGATGGATGCTGGCGTACTCCACGCCCGTCGCTTCGGGGATCGGCAGCCCGTCCATATCGGCGCGCAGGCCAATCGTGGGGCCCGCACCCTGCCCGTTGATGATGGCGACCATTCCCGTGCTGGCGATGCCTTCGTGCAATTCATCGACGCCAAATTCACGCAGGCGGTCCGCGACAAAGGCTGCGGTCTTGTGACAGGCGACGCCAAGTTCGGGAATCGTATGCAGATGTCTGCGCCATCGGGTCATCTGGGGGGCAAAATCCGCGATACGATTCACGACGGGCATGGATATGGACTCCTTGGTGCATCTTGTTCAGGTTGCATCTGACACCAGACATACGGGGGCTGCAATGGCCGACACGAGAATTGACGCGCTGGCCGCGGAACAAGCGACCGACAGGCTGACCGTGGATCAGGACAGCGATGCCTTGATCCACGACGCCACCGCAGGGATTGAGCGGCTGCTGGAAATCATGCGCCGCCTGCGCGATCCCGAAACCGGCTGCCCGTGGGACATTGAACAGAATTTCGACAGCATCGCGCCCTATGCCATTGAAGAAGCGTATGAAGTTGCCGATGCCATCGCCCGACGGGATTGGTCTGAACTGGAAGGTGAACTGGGCGATCTGCTGTTGCAAACCGTCTATCATACGGCCATGGGCGAAGAAGCCGGTGTGTTTTCATTTCAATCGGTGGTGCGCATGATTTCAGACAAGATGGTCGCGCGGCATCCACATGTGTTCGGTGACGAATCCCGCGATAAATCCGCAGATCAGCAGACGGCGGATTGGGAAAAGATCAAGGCGACTGAACGGGCCGGAAAGGCGCAGGGCGGCACGCTGGACGGGGTCGCCATCGGCCTGCCGGCCTTGCTGCGCGCCTATAAACTGCAAAAACGCGCCGCCCGTGTCGGGTTCGACTGGCCCTCTGCCGATGACGTGATTGCCAAGATCGCCGAGGAAGCCGCCGAACTGGTCGAAGCCCGTGATGCCCTGACCCAAACACAGGTCGAAGAGGAATTCGGCGATCTGATGTTCGTCATGGCCAATCTGGGGCGTCATCTGGGGATCGACCCCGAAGCGGCCCTGCGCAGCGCCAACGCAAAGTTCATCCGCCGATTTGAAGGGATCGAGGCGCGGCTTGCGGCCATGGGCAAAACCCCCGCACAAAGTGATCTGCACGAGATGGACGCGCTGTGGGATGCAGTGAAACGGGCGGAACGCAGCTAATCCGGCTGCGGCCTGCTGGACAAGGCGGGCGGGTTGCGGCAAGGCTCGGATCTACCGACCTTAAGGAGGACTCGCATGCCGCCGCGCAAGATCATCATCGACACCGATCCCGGTCAGGACGACGCGGTTGCCATTCTGCTGGCGCTGGCCAGCCCTGAAGACGTCGAGGTGCTTGGCGTCACTTGGGTCGCGGGCAACGTGCCGCTGGATCTGACAACAAAAAACGCCTGCAAGATAATGGACTTGGCTGACGTTTCTCATGTGCCAGTCTATGCGGGCTGTGACCGTCCGATGGGTCGCGCGCTGGTCACGGCAGAGCATGTGCATGGCAAGACCGGCCTTGACGGTCCCGATCTGCCCGAGCCGGAAACGGTCCCTGACCCCGGGCATGCTGTCGATTTCATCATCCACACCCTGCGCGAATACGCGCCCGGCACCATCACGCTGTGCCCGCTGGGACCGTTGACCAACATTGCCACGGCACTGCAAAAAGCTCCGGATATCGCAGCGCGCATCGCCAAGATCGTGCTGATGGGGGGCGGCTATTTCGAAGGGGGCAACATCACCCCTGCCGCGGAGTTCAACATTTATGTCGATCCGCAAGCGGCTGACATCGTTTTTAAATCTGGCGTACCCATCGTAGTGATG
>JBFGFW010000162.1:0-6001 GCA_041579395.1 Sulfitobacter sp. | reverse complement strand
GTCGCGGGCGATGTCATGCTCAAGACGTCGGATACCGCGCGGTTTCTGGCGGCACTTGGGATGGGGGCGGTCAACCTGCCCAAGGGGCTGGGTCAGACGACAGAGGTGTCGGTGCAGATGACGCTGACGCCGGATCGGCGGTTGGCCCTGCGTGATCTGGTGGCCGATCTGGGCGGCAACACCCTGCGCGGTGGTGCCGATATCACGCTGAACGGCACGCCGACCGTCAATGCACAACTGAATGCGGGCAAACTGAACCTTGCGGGGTTTGCAGGATCAGGAGAGGGGGGCGCTGGTGCAAACGCGCCTGTAGCGGCCACCGGCGGCTGGCCCAAGACGCGGCTGGACGCGTCCGGATTATCCGCCTTCAACGGCGACGTTGCCTTGCGCGCAGACAGCATCGAACTGGGGCGGCTGACATTGGGGGCCACGCGGGTTCTGCTGCGCAATGACAGATCGCGGATGGTGGCCGAACTGCGCGAAATAAACGCCTATGACGGGGTGGTCAGCGGCGAATTCATCGTCAACAACCGCAATGGCCTGTCAGTGGGCGGCGAGCTGAACGCGAACGCCGTTGCCATGCAGCCGTTATTGTCGCAAAGCGCCGGGCTGACCCGGTTCAAGGGCACGGGCGATGCCGAACTGTCGTTTCTGGGGTCCGGCGCATCCATTGATGCGATCATGCGGTCGCTGTCGGGTAACGGTGCGATAAAGGTCGGGCGCGGCAGCATTGACGGCATCGATCTGGACGCGCTGATGGGCAATTTCGACGTCAAAGGCGGCACAACCGTCTTTGATTCGCTCGGGGCCACATTCGCGATTGATCAAGGCGTGTTGCGCAACACGGATCTGCTGATGTTGCTGCCCAATTTCAACGCAACCGGCGCTGGCCAGATCGGACTGGGCGCACAGACAATCGACTATACGGTGACGCCGAAAGCACTGCGCGTGAACGGTGATCGCGGCTTTGCCGTGCCGGTGCGGATCGTCGGGCCTTGGGCCGCCCCGCAGATCAAGCCGGATCTGCAGGCGGCGCTGGATCTGAACTTTGCCGTCGAAAAGCAGAAAGTGCAACAAAAGCTGGAAAACAGGCTTGAACGACAGCTGGGCATTGCGCGCCAAGACGGTCAATCCGTCGAAGACGCTGTCAGGGACCGGGTCGAGGATGAATTGAAACGCAAGCTGTTCAAGTTATTGGAGTGAGACGGCAGGGCGGAATTTTTCAAAAATTCCGGTGCGGAAAATTCGAAATTTTCCGGCCCGTGGGGCGGGCGAAAAGGTCAAGTGTCAAATCGCCGTTCTGGCACCGTCTTTACCTGCGCCAGCGGGGGCGCTATGGCTGTTTCCAAGCGCAAGGAGCATCTGATGTCCAACGAACTTTTCAACTCTTTCATGACCGGACCCGACGAAAATGGCCGGTTCGGCGATTTTGGCGGGCGGTTCGTCTCGGAAACTTTGATGCCGCTTATTCTTGAGCTGGAAGAGCAGTACGAGAAGGCCAAGACCGACGACAGCTTTTGGGCCGAGATGAACCATCTTTGGACCCATTACGTGGGCCGCCCCAGCCCGCTTTATTTTGCTGAACGTCTGACGGATCATCTGGGCGGTGCCAAGGTGTACATGAAGCGCGACGAACTGAATCACACCGGCGCGCACAAGATCAACAACGTACTGGGACAGATCATTCTGGCCCGCCGAATGGGCAAGAAGCGGATCATCGCGGAAACCGGCGCGGGCCAGCACGGTGTCGCCACGGCCACCGTCTGCGCCAAATTCGGGCTGCAATGTGTCGTCTACATGGGCGCGCATGATGTCGAGCGCCAAGCGCCAAACGTCTTCCGGATGCGCCTGCTGGGGGCCGAGGTTATTCCCGTGACGTCAGGCCGCGGCACGCTGAAGGACGCGATGAACGATGCGCTGCGCGACTGGGTCACCAATGTGCGCGACACGTTCTATTGCATCGGCACGGTCGCAGGCCCGCACCCCTATCCGGCGATGGTTCGCGATTTCCAGAGCATCATCGGCAAGGAAGTGCGCGAGCAGATGATGCAGGCCGAAGGCCGGTTCCCAGACACTCTGATCGCGGCCATCGGGGGCGGATCCAACGCAATGGGGCTGTTTTTCCCCTTCCTGGATGACAAGCAGGTGAACATCATCGGCGTCGAGGCGGGCGGCAAAGGTGTGAACAGCAAGATGGAGCATTGCGCATCCCTGACCGGCGGCCGCCCCGGCGTGCTGCATGGCAACCGCACCTATCTGCTGCAGGACGACGACGGGCAAATCCTTGAAGGGTTCTCGATCTCGGCGGGGCTTGATTATCCCGGCATCGGGCCGGAACATTCGTGGCTGCACGACATTGGCCGGGCGCAGTATGTGTCGATCACCGACGTGGAGGCGCTGGAGGCGTTTCAGCTAAGCTGCCAGTTGGAAGGCATCATACCCGCGCTTGAGCCCAGCCACGCGTTGGCGCATGTGATGAAGATCGCACCTGAATTACCCGCCGATCACATCATTTGCATGAACATGTGCGGGCGGGGCGACAAAGACATCTTTACCGTCGCCAAGGCACTTGGCTTTGACATGAAGATCTAGGCGATCAGGCAAAAACATTCCGAAAGAGGGGCAGCTTCAAAGCCAAGCCCCTTACCGGATCTGTTGTAGATTGCGCGTCGCCTTTGGCGGCGCGCTTTCTTTTTCAATCTCCGAACAAATCTCGCTCGTAGATCCGACCTTTTGCCAGCCCGAGCTTCATTGCCGGGGTTCGTTTTGTCTGGCGCGTCCCCATCCAGTTATGATGGAAGCGGTAGATCTCGGTGATCTTGACCAGCATCTCGGGTTTGTAGAGGAAATACCGACCCCAGTTTCGGCCATTCCCGCTTGGCGTTGAAACTGGACGCGAGGCGGGGCGCACATTGCTCCGTCTTTTATGAAAGTAGCTATCGACGCTGCGAAGGGTCGCCATACGCATCAGGCGCACGCACCGTTCCGTCGACAAACTTGCTCTATCGGTTTTAAGATCCACGACCCGAGATGGCTCTGATTTCGTATGATACGGCCACGCGAACGGCGTGCCGATTGCATGTCCTGCGAGGCGTTTTACAGATTTCTCTGTCCAGTTCCTCATTCAGGGCGAAGAGCGGTAAGCAGTTGAGTTGCTGCGCTGACAGTCCAAGATCTTCTCGAAGCTGCCGACGCCCCTGCGCATAAAGAACCTCACGGACGTCATTCACCTGATACTTGTCGAAGGCCACAGTGGCGAAATCGACCAGCCCGGCGCTCACCTCGCGTGCGAAGGCTGCAAGGAAGGCCTTGCTGAGACCTGCATCGCCATCTTGGACGAAGTAGAAGCGATTGTGGGACTTCGATACCATGCGCTTCAGTATCAGTGCGTGAGCGTATTGCTGGATATCGTGTCAGACAAGGCCACCTTCGTGCGGCAACTGAAGGCCGAGATCAACATCAGGAGCGATTTCCGGGTCGATGACAACCTCTGCGGTCAGCTGATCGAGATATGCCTTGAACTCTGACGCAGTCCAGAGGCGTCCGTGGAGACGCCAGCAGCGATCCTTCGCCAGATCTCCATTGAGTGCCATGTCGATTACAATCTGCTCCATATCACCGGCAGGATCGAATTGGAGATGCCCAAGAACGATATATCCAGAGTTGGCGTGCGCCGTGCAGAGATGTTGAACATCGACCGACGTGCGTTTTTTTGCGATTCGGCCAATTGAGCGTGAGCGTCTGGCTGCCTTCGCAAAGCGGCGACCGTGACTTTCCCCGTTCAGTATCGCGCAGATCGCCCTCGCGGCACGATGTAAACTCACGCACGCACTCGTAGATAAAGTCCAGTTTTCGATAGACATCGCGCTGCGCGATATCAACGATTTCCGAGATTTTTGACAGGGATGTCCCGTGAATCAACAGCTTCAGGATCTGACCGTTCTTCGACTGTCTGCGATGGTTTCTCGCTGGATGACCGACAACAAATGTCGAACGGCAGCGTTTACAGGCATAGCGTTGATCAGCTGAGGTCCAGCCTGACTTACGGCATAGTTCCGGTCGCACATCCAGAGACCGTCCGCGCGACCGGCACGCTTCTTGGCCGCAGGATTTCTGACCTCCATCGTGCCATTGCGATCGGCGCAGGCACCTGTATTCTTCAACAACTGCACGGTTGTTCTTGATGACTGAAGCCTGACCACACGAGCCACAGGTGAAGTTCTTCTCGTCACCCTTGCCTTTGACGGTATCCGTCCGGTCTGACTGCCCTGCCTGGGTGATGGAGTGGGTGATAGTGTCCACCATCGATAGATGGGATGGTTGCCGCCCTCCCCGACGGCATCGCAATGTGCCAACATGTCGGTATGAAACCACATATGAAGCGGAGAGGACGGCAAAATGAATGATATGATAATCGGCGTGGATTTGGCAAAGTCCATTTTCCAGGTTCACGTGGCATTGATAGCGACTGGGGAAATCCAGTTCAAAAAGAAGCTGACGCGCGAACAGTTTCGCGTGTTCATGTCGAAGCTGGCCTCGAGCGAAGTTATATTCGAAGCCTGCGGCAGCGCGAACTACTGGGCAGGCCAAATGGAAGCGATGGGTCATCAGGCCAAGCTGATCGCTCCGCAGTTTGTTCGGCCTTTCGTGAAGCGTCATAAAAAGAATGATGCAGCCGACGCAGATGCGATCATCATCGCTGCGCGCCAGCCTGAGATGCGGTTTGTCACGCCAAAGACGGTTGATCAGCAGGCGCGGGCCGCCTTGTTCCGGGGCCGGGAGCGATTGATTAGGCAACGCACAGAAGACGTGAACGCTCTTCGTGCGATTCTCTACGAACACGGTCACGTCTTTCCGGTCGGCATAGGGCACATTAAGCGCATGCAAAACGTGGTTGAAGCAGCCACCTGCGACTTGCCCGTCATCGTGCGTGAGGAATGTCGGGACCTTCTGGCACAGATCGCAGATAAGACGGCGCGCATCACATCGCGTGACAAGAAACTCAAGGAACTGGCCGCCCAGTCGGATACGGCGCGACGCTTGCAGACCCTGCCCGGAGTCGGGCCATTGACGGCTCTGGCCGTTGAAGCCTTCGGACCCGACATGTCCCAGTTCAAGAGAGGGCGCGACTTTGCGGCCTGGTTGGGTCTTGTCCCCCGGCAACATTCTTCAGGCGGCAAGGAACGACTCGGCCGGATCTCCAAGGCTGGACAGGCCGATATCCGTCGGCTTCTGATCATTGGCGCAATGAGCCGGATTATAGGCCGCGCGCGCCATAAGATACCGGCGGAGAGCTGGATCGGTCGCATCCTGGAGCGGAAGCCGAAGATGCTGGTCGGGATCGCGCTTGCTAACAAGATGGCGCGTCAGATCTGGGCGATGCTGACGAAGAACGAGGATTACAGAGATCCGGCGCTGGCGGCTACGGCATGAGCTACATGTCGTAATCAGCCAGTTACGGTACCAAGGGGAGTGTGAGAAGACGGCGACCTGAATGGGCGCAATGATCGAACAGATCTGGGTCAGGAAAACCAGTTGTCCACTATGCGCTTATAGCGCGCTCGTTAGATTTGGACCTGATCCGCAGATCACCATACCGGCCCGCGGCTTCTGGAAATGCCGCACAACGAGGCCTGAAAGAAGTTCGCACTCGATCACACGCCAAGACAGTCAAAACTTCTTGCATTACGGGCGGCAACCAAAGAAGTGGACATCTTGAGGTATGTTATGGCGGGGAAGAAGGGTTTGAAGAAGCGTGTCTGGTCTGATGACGAGAAGCGCTCGATTTGCGATCAGACGCTGACGCCAGGTGTTTCGGTTGCACAGGTTGCGCGGCGCTATTCGATGAACGCGAACCTGATTTTCAAGTGGCTGAAAGATCCCCGATTTGCGCCTGTGGAGAGCGGCCCATCTATCGTTGATGCTTCCCTTGAAAGTGTTTTCCTACCTGTCGAGATTGATGCGCCGTCGATAGAGAGCGCCGATCCTGCAGCTGCGCATG
>JBFGFW010000161.1:0-6004 GCA_041579395.1 Sulfitobacter sp. | reverse complement strand
TCGATCAGACCGGGGATGTCGGCCACCACAAATTCGGTGTTGTCCACGCCGACCACGCCCAGATTTGGGTGCAGCGTGGTAAATGGATAGTCGGCAATTTTGGGGCGCGCGTTTGAGGTTGCGGCCAGAAACGTCGATTTGCCCGCATTCGGCAGTCCCAAAAGACCCACGTCGGCAATCAGTTTCAACCGCAGCCACAGCGTGCGTTCAACGCCATCCTGCCCCGGATTGGCGCGGCGCGGTGCCTGGTTGGTGGCCGATTTGAAATGCAGGTTGCCCCAGCCACCATTGCCACCGCGGGCCAATTCGACTCGCTGGCCCAACTCGGTCATGTCGGCGATCACGGTTTCCTGATCCTCGTCCAGGATTTCAGTACCCACCGGCACGCGCAGGATGATGTCGTCGCCGTCCTTGCCGGTGCGTTGCTTGCCCATGCCGGGCTGTCCGTTGCGGGCAAAGAAGTGCTGTTGATAGCGGAAATCGATCAGGGTGTTCAGGCCATCGACCGCTTCGGCCCAGACCGATCCGCCGCCGCCACCGTCGCCGCCATCGGGGCCGCCGTATTCGATGTATTTCTCGCGACGGAAGGAAACACAGCCGCCGCCGCCTGCGCCAGAGCGGATATAGACTTTGCACAGGTCGAGAAACTTCATGGGTGGGGCCTTTCAGGGGCGCAGAGGATCACAGCTTGGTACTGTAGGTCCATGTAGGTACGCAGGTCTCGCGCGCCAGACAATAGGTTTCGGCATTGCCCAGATAGCGGAACCCCGCATTGGTCAAAACCTTGGCCGAGGCCGGATTGTCGCGAAACACCGAGGCGAACATGTTTTTGTTTTGCAGCGGATTGGCCTGCACCAATGCCTGTACCGCTTCCGAAGCCAGACGGGTGTTCCAGAACGCAGGTGCGACCCAATAGCCGACTTCGGATTGGTCACGGTCCATCCGAACAAGCGAAATCACACCCATCACTTCAGCACCGCCCGCCTTGAGGCCGTCCATCACCCACACATCTTCGGTGCGCGGTTCGGCGTTGGCGCGTTTGATATAGGCTTCGATGACGCCGGGCGGCAACGGGTGTGGCACCGACGCTGTGTTGACCGCGACGCGCGGATCACTGGCGTAAAGTTCAATCAACCCCTGATCGGACTGGCAAACGGGGCGCAAATCAAAACGCTCTGTCTGGATCACGGGTTGGGGGGTAGCTCTTAAAATTTCCATCGTCATGTTCCTCCTCCGAACAGTACGAAAAGGACCGAAGCGACTGTCAGTGCCGCCAAAGCCCACATTAAATATTTTTCCCAGACGGTGCCGGTCACGGTCTTGGCAATACCTGCCCCGGCCAATGCCCACAGTGGATGCAGGACAATTTGACAGGACAGCAAAACCGCTGCGATGGTTGCTGTGGCCACTAATGTGGGCGTGTCTGGGGTCACGAATGCGGTAAAGCCGCCAATAATCATAGCCCAGGCTTTCGGGTTCAATGGATGTACAATAAGTCCGGCCGGAAAACCGGGCGCTTTTTCGGCATCACCGCCCTGCCCCAGCCGCAGATTTGCCACCTTCCACGCCAGCCAGATAATATAGGCGGCAGAGGCAAATTTCAACCCGATGAACAGTCCAGGTGCACGGTTTGCCAACTCCATCAGGCCAAAGCCGATGGGCCAGATGATCAGCTGCTTGCCAAGGGCAACACCGGCCACAAACGGCAGTGCGGCGCGAAAGCCAAAGCGCGCGCCCGTGGCCATCAGCGCCATATTGGCGGGGCCCGGTGTGCCGATCTGGCTGGCCGCGAAGATTGCGAAAGATGTCAGGGCGACGCTCATGGGCGCGCCTTTGACTGGGCTGGCTGGCGCTTTTTGGCGGGCGCGTAGACGGGCGCGGTATAGTCTGCACTCAGCAGGCCCATCACTATTTCATCATGGCGGGTCCCGCCGACGCGGGCCGACTGGCGCTCGCGGCCTTCTTGGACGAATCCCACCTTTGCAAAGCTGGCGATGGCGCGGGCGTTGAAGTCGATGATGCGCACGGACAGGCGGTGCAATGCCAGCGGCCCGAACGCATGCGCGGCCATCAGGTGCGTTGCGCGGGTACCGATGCCCTTGCCCAACAGTTTGGGGTCCAGAATGCCGATGGCAAAGCTGGCGCGTGCGTCCCAATGGTGCACCGTGTGCAGCCGCACCGCACCGATCATCCGGCGCTTGTGTTCAATCACCCAGGCCAGTGGTTCAAACGCCTGCGCGTTGTACCATTTTTCGGCATGCGCCTTGGTGATCTTGACCACCTGATCGGGGTCAGCACCAAACATCTTATGGATTTCGGGCGTGTTTCCCAATTTGATCCGCGCCTGCACGTCACTTGGCTTTGGCGGGCGCAGACGCACCACACCATCTGTCAGGTCGGGGCGCAATGCAGTTGTCATCGGCCCGTCCTTTCTGGTTGGGTCGCAAATTGGTAAATAGAAAAAGGACCGGCGTTTCCGCCGATCCCTGAATTTCTAAAAACCCTGAGAGGTCCGGCTTACTCTGCGGCTTCTGCTACCGGCAGAACCGAAATAAACGTACGGTTTTTCAGGCCCTTGTGGAACTGAACCTTGCCGTCGACCTTGGCAAAGATCGTGTGATCCCTGCCCATGCCGACGCCTTCGGCTGGCCAAAACTTTGTGCCGCGCTGACGCACCAGAATGTTGCCGGGAATGACGGCTTCGCCGCCGTATTTCTTCACGCCAAGACGGCGACCCGCAGAGTCGCGTCCGTTACGGGATGAACCGCCTGCTTTTTTATGTGCCATTGGTGTCTCTCCTTAGCCTTTTGCCAGTTCTTTGGCCTGTGCGATCCAGTCTTCACGACCGACACGACCTTTGAACGACAGTTTCTCTTCGATCGCTTCGACGTCGGCATCTGTCCACGCAGCAATCTGCGCGAAAGTGGTGATGCCTGCATCGTGCAGCTTGCCCACGATAACCGGACCTACACCCGAGATCTTGGACAGATCATCGCCGTCAGTCTTGGCAGCTTTCTTTGGTGCCTTCTTTTCGGCTTCGACCGGTGTGTCGGCTTTCTTGGCTTTCTTCGGCGTGGTCGATTTTGCTTCGGCCTGACCGGTCTTGACCCGCTTGGCCATTTCCGCCTGATCGGACTTGTTCATCGCGTAACGCTCTTCCATCGCGGTGACGGCAGCAGCGCTGACCGATCCGGTACCGATGGCGGCTTTGACGTCGGACTTGCCCGCGCCGGATGCCAGAATGTCGCCGATCTTGACCAGTGTCAGTTTCTGACGGTGGCCCTTGGTCCGCTTGGAAGAGTGCTTCCGGCGGCGCTTGACGAAGTGGATGACTTTCTCGCCCTTGATCTGGTCGACGACCTCGGCCTGAACGCCGGCGTCTGCCACAAGGGGCGCACCCAGCTTGGGGCTGTCGCCACCCAGCATAAGCACTTCGTTGAATTGGACTGTATCGTCGTCAGCAGCCAAGCGTTCCACCCGAAGCATATCGCCGGATTGAACCTGATACTGCTTGCCGCCTGTCTTTATGACCGCAAACATGCGTCTTCCTTTACTGTTTCCGCATCCTGTGGTCCCCTCGCGGGTGTTGTCGGGCCTTGGCCCACCTCGGACAGCGCACCCCATTTCGGGATGATCATGAAATGATAAAGGCACCCGGAAGGGGCACCTTTGGTCGTGAAGCTGCCATTTGCACCAGACCTGCCCCGGTGTCAAGCACCGTCGGGGGGGATAAGCGGTTAAAGCTCCTTGGCAACCATGTTCAAGGCTATGGCACGGCCCAACGCATACGAGATTTCGGCATAGGCCGCCCCGAAACCGTCAAAAAGCGCACGATTCAGCGCCCGTCCCGCGTCCGTTTCCGCAAAGACGACATATCTGTCGAGCGCCTCGTCGGTCAGCGGCGAATAGGCCAGCAGCAGGTATCCGTATAGCCAGACCGTTGTGTCGGCGGTGATCTCATCCTCCATCTCGGCCACTTCCGCCAGCATCTCGTCTTGGGTGGTGTCGATGGCCCCGCCATCTGCCAGCCCGCGCATGAACTGAAAGTTGGAATTCATCGCCGCCGTCACATTGCGGTCGATCATGTCGCCGCTTGTCACCAGCGCGTCGATCTGGGCCAACCGCGCATCATCGGTGCCTTGCAGATCGGCAAAGCGCGCGCGCGCCGCAGCTTCGATATCCGGGTCGGCAATCGCGGCCCGCGCGGCGTTTTCCAGCGTGATGATTTCAGCCCCGGTTTCCGTGCTGAAAAACGCGATCACTTCTTCGCGCAGTGTCCCCGTCAATGCCGCATCAAGATGACTGCGCAGGGTTTCGACCATCCTTTGCGGGTCGTAAATCGCCTCGACCTGCAGCGCCCAGGCTGCCCCGCCCTTGCCCTCCAGCATCTCCTGATTAAGAGTCTCCGCATAGGCCAACCCTTCGACCTGCAGGATCTGGGCCATCTCTTCGATCTTCAGCACGTCCATCAGAACCGACCCGCGCGCATCCGCCCAAAGCGGAATGGCCAGCAACCAGATCAGCGGAGCAAGCCAAAAAGATCGTGTCATCACAATTCCTGACTGGGTTGCATGCGTGACAAACGCAGCGCCACGGCCTCGTATCGGTTGGCCATGATCTCGTATTGCACGGCGTTCATCAGCGCATAGACTTCTTGCATTTTGGGATGTTCAAGAGCGGCGGCATAATCTGCCACCTCCTGGTCAGAAAACGCCTGATATGTATAGGCGGATCCGGCCAACGCGCTTTGCTTGATCGCGGCGCGCATCTCTGGTTCCTGCGCCTCAAGGGCTCCTCGCAGGTCGGGTTCTTCCATCTCCAGCTTGATCACCCCGGCGTTGGCGGCGGCCATCAAGAACCTGATCTGCACCTCTTGAATGGCCCGGATCGAGCTGTCTTCGACGTCGCTTGCCGCGTTCAGCTTTTGCAATAGCTCAACCCGCGGCGACCCGATCCGCGTCAGCCCCTCAAGGATCGCCGCACCGTCCTGGGATTTCAACGCGTCGTCCTCCTCCATGTGAGAGATATTCTCGGCCGCCACCAGCCGCTGCCCCAGATCGCTGGCGTAAAAAGCGGCGGCGTGGTCCAGCACATCATCCGACAGCGTTTTCGACAAGATGTCGCTGCCCATCCTCAACATCACGTCGGTGTCGAACACCTCGCGCACAAGCCGCGACCATTCCGAACCAAAGTCCGCAGCGTCGATCCCCAGCATTTCCGGGGCCGAATCTGCGGACAGCCGGATGCTTTCCAGCGCCACATCGAACCCCGTTACCGTTAGAAACGCATCGACGCGCGCGCGGTCGGCTGCCATGACCGGCGCGCCAAAAGCCGTGACCACCACCATAAACAAGGCGAAAATGACAGCGGGCAGACGGTAGAATGCAGACATGGGGCGATATCCTTTTTGATTTTCTGTGGCTGATCTTAGGCCAAAACACCTTATCAGCAATGAAATTCCCCGTGACCCCGAAAACTGCGCCGGGCCCCCTTGCCAGCATCTTCAATCAGTACTAAACGAGCGCACCAGTCCCCGCGGAGAGGTGCCGGAGTGGTCGAACGGGGCGGTCTCGAAAACCGTTGAGCCTGCAAGGGTTCCCAGGGTTCGAATCCCTGTCTCTCCGCCATTTTCCCTTGCGAGTTTCAAAAATTTGCCATGAAAGTAAGGGAATTTTGTATTTTCCAACTAATTAAGCGCTTTTTATGCTACACATTATGCTACACATTTAGTGTGCTTTCATAGCGCCCAAACGATCCTGAGCGCTATGATGTGACTTAATCTTGCCGAATGCCGCGATGCCAACCGACATCTCTTTCTGCAGCAAGCAGGTCTGTGACGCGAAGGGAAAGCGCAATTGATCGCTTGAGCGCCTCCGCCATACCCGGCGCTACTGTATCCGATTGACTTCCAGTCGCCCTTTCGAGGTGACTCAGCACCTCTGCAACAGTTTCGTGGAACGCGTTAGACAGCACGCGGCGCTTGGCGACATGGTCGGCAAGCTCT
>JBFGFW010000160.1:0-6006 GCA_041579395.1 Sulfitobacter sp. | reverse complement strand
TGAAAGATCCCCGATTTGCGCCTGTGGAGAGCGGCCCATCTATCGTTGATGCTTCCCTTGAAAGTGTTTTCCTACCTGTCGAGATTGATGCGCCGTCGATAGAGAGCGCCGATCCTGCAGCTGCGCATGGCGCGGGGTATAACCCTTGCTCGGTCGTCACCGCGCAGCGGGTGGACATCACTTTATCCGATGGTCGGCGCATTCTGGTGGAAGGTGCAGTGACATTGTCATCGGTCGTGGGCCTGATCCATGGGCTGACAGCATGATCCCGGTGCCGAGCAATACGCGGGTGTGGTTGGCGGCGGGCGTGACGGATATGCGGCGCGGGTTTAATACGCTGGCGGCGCAAACGGAAAAGGAGCTCGCTGAGGATCCATATTCGGGGCATCTATTCGTTTTTCGTGGCCGTCGCGGCGATCTGTTGAAGATTATCTGGTGGGACACACAAGGCGCATGCCTTTTCATGAAACGCCTTGAGAAGGGTCGGTTTGTCTGGCCCGCTGCCAAAGACGGCAAAGTGCACTTAACGGCGGCACAGCTTTCGATGCTGCTGGAAGGCATTGACTGGCGCGCGCCACAACGAACATGGCGGCCATCGCAAGCAGGATAGCCCAGTAAAACATGAGGTTTGGCGCATTTTCCGTTCCGTTAGGCAGGTCGAACGGATATAAATTATGCATGCGCGAGACCTTCAAATCCCTGCCCGAAGACCCGACTGAACTGCGCGCAGTCAGTGAGTTGATGGCGGCAGAGATCAAGTCACAAGCCTATCAGATCGAGACGCTGAAGAAGGAACTGGCAGGACATCGCAAGGCCCGTTTTGGCAGCAAATCCGAGGCCATGGATCAACTGGCGTTTGATCTGCAGGAAGACGCTGAGATCGAAGCAGCCGCCGATGCGCAAATTACAGCTGCTGAATGTGATGAAGTCACCCTCAAGCGCACCCACAATCGCGCACCGCTCCCTGACCACCTTGAACGCCAGGAAGAGATACTCTCGCCCGGCGACGCCTGCCGCGATTGCGGCGGCGCGCTTAAGCAACTCGGCGAAGATGTCACCGAAGAGTTGGAATATGTCCCTGGTCATTTTGTCGTAAAACGCATTGTGCGCCCGCGCATGACCTGCACCTGCTGTGAGGCGTTCGCCCAGGCCGAGCTACCCTCGCGCCCGATCACACGCGGCCGCCCCGGACCGGGGCTGTTGGCCCATATCCTGGTCGGCAAATATTGTGATCACCTGCCATTATATCGCCAGTCCGAGATCTATGCGCGCGACAAGGTCGACCTGCATCGCTCCACGCTGACCGATTGGGTCGGACGATCCACAGCTCTGATGGCACCTTTGGCCGACCACATCGGCAAGCTGGTGCGCGCCGGACCCGCGTTGTTCGCGGACGATACGCCGGTCAAGATGCAGGCCAAAGGCAAGGCGCAAACCGCCCGGCTTTGGAGCTATGTTCGCGATGAACGCCCGTGGTGCGGTCAAGCGCCGCCCTGTGCGTGGTATCAGTTCAGCATAGACCGCAAGGGCGCGCACTCCTCATCCCACCTCAAGGGGTATAAGGGCGTGATCCATGCTGATGGATTCACCGGGTTCAACGGTTTGTTTGGGGCAGACCGCGCCAGCGAGCAGGCCTGCATGGTTCATGTGCGCCGCAAGTTTGTCGATATCTATGAAAGTGAAGGCTCTGCCATCGCCGAAGAAGCGATCAAGCGCATTGCCGCTCTGTATGCTGTGGAAAAAGAGGCGCGTTACAAGCCCGCTGAAGACCGCGTGGCCCTACGGATGGAAAAGGCAAAGCCGGTCTTCGACGATCTCGAGGCTTGGCTTTCGCCGCAACTGCCCAAGATCTCCGGAAAATCGGCACTGGCAGCAGTCATCCGCTACGCTCTCGGGCGCATGCCAAAAGCGCGAGCCTATCTCGAAAACGGGCAGCTCGAACTGGACAACAACATCTGCGAGCGATCCATCAGACCGGTGACTCTGGGCCGCAAAAACTACTTGTTCATGGGATCAAAAGGCGGCGGCGATGCGGCGGCCGTCGCGTACACCCTCATTGAAACCTGTCGCATGAACAAGGTCGACCCCGAAGCTTGGCTACGCTGGGTTCTGGCCCGCGTCTCAGACCAGAAAATGACCCGCCTCGACGAACTCATGCCCTGGAGCTGGACACCCCAATAAGTCAACGCCAGTCAGACCGGACGGATACCTTTGACTTCTCCTCTTTGGAGATTGACTGTGGCAGATGAAAAGTTGTGGCCTCGACCGTCTCTCGAGTCGGGCTGAACACCGAATTGAGCGCACTGTGCGTTCCGACAAAAGTTCACATCCACCCCGAAATGTGGGAGTGGAATGCGTCGTTTAATTGCTGTCGCAGATTTTTGCGGGACGGACTTCACCTGACATCTCCTTCTGAGTTTGTATCAAGCGAGTTCTTTAAGGGTAAGGTTGGCTGTTTTACGGCCAACCAAAGAAGTTTTTACAACAGATCTGGTAAGGGGCTTGCTCCAAGGCGGCCCCTTTTTTATCGGGTCAGCTCAAGAATATCGAGATCGCTTTCGACCACGGGGGCGGGAAACATCAGCCGGGCGCGGCTGTTGCTGACCCGCTCGAACACGGCAATATCGGGCTGGATCTGGCCATCCCCGGCAAAGTCGGGCGCAAGATCGCCGTAGGCGGGAGGCGTTGTCCCTGCGACATAACCGATGCCAACAAAGACGGCACGTCCGTCGCGCATGGTGATATGCCCCAAGGTGCGCTGCGACCCGCTCAGCTTTTCGAAAAGATAGCCATCGCCCTGAAACGTCAGCCGGCAGGTAAAGGGGGTATAGGCAACCAGCCCGGCGGCCCCGCCAAGCTTGATCGTGCGACACGCCCATTCCCCAGACAGCCCTTCGTCAAAGGCCACCTGCGGGGTGCCGGACAGTGCCCGCGCCAGCGCGGCCAGATCATCGCTGCCACCGCTGTGATAGGCCTGTAAAAGCGCGCGGCCTGCAGTTTCTTCAAAACGGTCCAGACGCGACTGTTCCTGCGGGCGCAGGTCGGTCTGCGCGGCCAATGGCACGCCCGCGATCAGCATCAGCGATGTCAGTAGCGCGCGGATCACATCATATCTTTGGGTTTGCGCGCGACCGCGTAGGCTTTCAGCACGTCCAGCGGCACAATTTCCAACGCGCGTTGATGCGTCGCGGCCAGATTGACCTGCGGCGCGCAGCCTTCTTCGGCGGCCTGCATGAAGCGGCCCGCGCACAGGCACCACGCATCCCCGGCGTTCAACCCGTCAAAGCCGAATTCCGGGCGCGGAGTGCTTAGGTCATTGCCCACATATTTGGAAAAGGCCAGAAACTCGGCGGTCATGATGGCGCAGACGGTGTGGCTGCCGTGATCGTCGGCACAGGTGTTGCACATACCGTCGCGGAAAAACCCGGTTACGGGATCGGTGCCACATATGGCAAGCGGCCTGCCAAGGACGTTGATGCTGTCGTCCGGTTCCATCATATATCCTCTAAATCGGTGCTGATCAGGCGAAAGATTTCTATGTTCTGATCACTTACGCCTGCGTCACGGAATTTGCGGTCGGCGGCATTGGTCGCGATCACCACGCCTGCGTCCCGGTTGACATAGATATACTGCCCATAGACGCCGCGCGCCATGAATTCCCCGGGCTCGGCCCCTGCAGGGACCCACCACTGATAGCCATAGCCAATCTCGCCCGCTGCCGTCGGGGCCGATGCAACGGTGGATGCATCGACCCAGTCCGCTGGCACGATCTGGCGACCGTTATAGTTTCCGCGCTGCAAGAACATCTGCCCCATGCGGGCATAGTCGCGCGTGATCAGGTTCAGCCCACCCAGCACGAACGCCACGCCTGCGCCGTCGGTCAGATAATAGGGGTCATATTCCAGCCCCATCGGCACGATGATCTTTTCGGCCAGCAAGTCCGCGATCGTGCGACCCGTGGCCCCGCGTACGACCATGCCGATCACATGGGTGTCGATCGACACATATTGCCACTGCGCGCCCGGATCGGCAAAGCGGTCCTGCAGGTTCGCGGTAAATTCGTCCAGCTCTCCACCCAAGGCGACGACGCGGCCCATGCGGTTGATGTCCGAATTCTTGTCCAGATAGTCTTCGTCAAAGACAACCCCGCTGGCCATGTTCAGCACGTTGCGGATCGTGGCCCCATCATAGGCGGTATCGACCAACGATGGTGCGTATTGCGTCACCTGATCGTCAAGCGACCCGATCTTGCCTTCATCCAGCAAAATGCCCACCAGTGCCGACAGATAGCTTTTGGCGACCGACCAGCTGATGCGCCGGTCATCGGGTTCGGTCCCCTTGAAGTAGTTGTCATAAACGATCTGCCCGTCTTTCAGGATCACCAAGGCCGTCACATCGCGGGCGGTGATCCAGTCAATGACCTGTGCCGGCAGCGCAAATTCTGCCCCATAATTCAATTCGGTGGTTGGCCCGTCACCACGCGACACAGGGGTCGTTAGAAAAGCCTGATCCATGTGGCTGAAGTTGAAGACGATATTCTCTGCCGAGAACAGCGAATTCACGGCCATCAGACGGGTCAGTTCATCACGTTTCCAGAGACCAATGACGATGACCGCCAAGACCAACGCCAGCAAAATGCGCCCCAGCCATTTCCCGAATGTTCGCATGTTCAACTCTCCCTCGTTTCGGGCATCCAAACACAAGGACGAAGGTGGTGCCAGCCCAACATCGCGTTAGACAGTGTACCGCCAGTCAATCCAGCGTCCGTGGAAATCGGCACGGCCCAGATCAAGGGTGATGTCACCGGGCCACATGCGCAACGTCAGGGCGGCCCCCTTCTTGTCAGAGCCGTCGTTTTCCATCGACAGCCACGCCAAAGGCCGGTTCGTGGTGGCACGTATCCCCGCTGCTTCGATCAGAGCCTGCCCGCGGATCTGGGCATCTTTGGGGAGATACTGCCAGACGACGGTGTTTTGGATCAGGTGCAAGCGCCCTGACGGGGCCTTGGGCAACTGGCGCGACAGCCAATCAATCGCGTCGCCTTCTTGCACCCGCACATCAAGGACGGACGCCGCAGAGCGGGTCAACTTCAGCCTTTCGGGCTGGTCGGGCCACAGATAGGCCATCAGCCGCATCAGATGATCGGGCCGGGTCGGGTCCAGCGGGTTGAGATCGACGCCTTGGCGTTTTTCAATGCGCGGCTGGCTGGCAGGCGGCAATGGGCCGGTCCAGTCGGGCGACAACAGAATCGTCGACATGTTCTGGCCATAGCGTCTGCCGTCGATCTCAAGCGCGAACTGGTCCCACATCAGGTTCAGGCCGCCACTTGCCCCAAGTTCAGACAGATAGATCGGTAGGTTGAAATGCTGTACAGCGACGTGCGCGCCCACAATCAGCGCGGCCGAACGGCGCACTTCGTTGGTTTGCGGCGCTTGGTCCGTCCAATCCAGCAAGAACGCTTCGTGGGTGGCGAGCGCGTCCAGCACTGCGGCGGACAGGTCGGCGTCTGGCACTTTCTGCGGCGGATAGACGGCCACCAGCCCAACTGCCTTGCGCTTCAAGACCAGCGCATGCAGCGCGCCCGCAATCCGCAGGGGCAGCGATGCACCCATCGGCCCCACATCGCCCTCGAAGCCCGCAAATTTGCGGCCAAGGGCGCTGTCTTCGGGCCAGTCTTTCGCGAGCACGGTCATCAGTTGCCCCATGAAGGGCGAGCCCAACGCGATGTAATGACCAGCCTGATCTTCGAATGCCTGTTTCAGCGTCATGTAAAACGATCCATCAATTTCTGCATCGCAGACCGGGTGTCCTGCGGTGGGGTGGGGTCTGGTTTTGCCGTCTCGCCTGCGGGTTTGCGGGTTCCGGTGCCAGAGCGCGGCGGGGCCACCCGCATCGACACGGCATTCATGAACTTCGAGATGTCCCCCCGCACCAGATCAGGGGCACCGTCGCTGACCCCTTGAAGGACATCTTCAAGCCAATCGGCATCGGCTTTTGCGAAATCGC